>CAITMG010000040.1 GCA_903893445.1 Candidatus Uhrbacteria bacterium
CGTTAAAGATTTTTCTCTATTGGCGGCGTCGCAATGATCGACAATGGGAACCGATTTTTCCCATCTGGCAATCATATGGGGCATTTATGTTGGCGCATATCGCGTCCGCATTTTCGCCACTCCTGCCTGATACGTCGCTCGTCTTTAAATACGCCGCACGTCCGGTATTATTTTGTTATCTCGCTTTTGTCGCGTTGCCTGTGAATTTGATTCGGTCGCGTCGACGTTTGGTGAACGCGCTCTGGATGATTGCGGGGATTGGAATAATCGCAGCGCTCAATGGACTCGTTTCGGTCTTTTTTACACCGGGTTCATTTCTAAGTGCCGCAAAACCACTCGCGATGTTTGGCTTGAGTGCGCTGGGTGAAAATCACAATGAGTTGGCCGAAGTGCTCGTCTTTACTGCTCCGGCAACGTTGGCGCTTTCGCGTTTTATCACCGTTGGTCGTATTCGTCGGGTGCTCGAAGGTCTTGCTGTCTTTCAAGCAATGATTTGTTTGCTCACATTTACGCGCACCGGTTGGATTGTGCTTGGGATCGAAGTTGCGCTTCTCGCGCTCACGATTTGGCGCGATGCGGTTCGTCGCAATGTACGTTCGTTGCTCATGATTGGCTTGCTCATGATGCCGCTGGGCGTCGCGATGGCCGTGTACTCGGTCTCGCACGAAGCAACAAGTTCCAATTCAACGCGTTTGATGTTATCGGAAATTGCGTTGGATCTGTTTAAATCGAGTCCGTGGCTCGGATCTGGCGCAGGATCGTTTATTGATCGCGTTGGTTCTACGCAAGTCTTTCTCATTGAATACGGTGCGCCGTTAGATTCGCACGGGTTTGTGCAAAAGATTATGGCCGAAACGGGGATCGTTGGTTTGCTCGCGCTCGCGTTTTTGGCCTTTCAATTGGGTCAAATTGCGTGGAAAAGCATCCGATCTATGCGCGGATCAACGTACTTTGCGCCATACATGATGATTGCTATTGGGGCGTTGGGCGCCGTCACGTATCAGCTTTTTAATACCGGATACTGGACGGGAAAAATGTGGCTCCCGATTGGGATTTTTCTCGCCGCTACGCAGGTGTTGAAAGCGCCACCGCGTGATAATCTTCCTTTGTGACCCGAAAAATCCCACGCGTCATGCATATCGTGCCATCGCTCTCTGCTGGGGGAGCCGAGCGGCTTGTGTTTGAATTGGTACGCTTGTTGCCGCGCGAAGGATTCTCCGCATTCGCTGTCGCAAATTTGTCATCCGGTCCATTAAAAGAGTTATTTGATACGCATGATGTGCCAGTCAGAGTCTTGCAACATCGCAAGATGTTTGGCGCAGGCTCGATCCCAGAGCTGATGCAAATCATGAAGGAGGAAAAACCCGACATCGTGCACACGCATCTGTTTGGCGCAGATTCGTGGGGGAGAATCGCGGCAATGTTGTCGCATGGTCCAAAGATCGTGACAACGATGCATAACGTGACAAATGATTACGGCGTGATTCGTCGTGGTGTGCACACGCTGTTATCGCTCCCAACATCTCGCGTGATCGCGGTGTCCGATATCGTGCGCGAATATTTGATTCAACACGATCATATCTCGCCATCAAAAATCACGGTCGTGCGCAATGGGATCGATCTGTCGCGAGTGATCAGTCGACCATCGCGTCCCTTTGCCGATATTCCCAAGCTCATCATCGTTGGTCGTTTGATGGCACAAAAAGGTCACGCGACGTTGTTTAAAGCATTAGCGCTTGTGAAGCGTCCATGGACGCTGGAGGTCGTTGGTGTCGGTCCGCTCGAAAATGATTTGCGCGCGCTGGCGGAGCGATTGGAGATCGCGCCGCGCATTCACTGGTTAGGATATCGCGACGATGTCCCAAAGCTCCTTTCCAACGCGGATATCTTTTGTTTTCCTTCGTTGTGGGAGGGTCTCGGTTTGGCGTTTCTCGAAGCTATTGCCGCGGGTGTGCCAACGGTTGCCACAAGTTTGCCCGTGCTCGAAGAGGTGATGTTGCCGCAAAAAGGCGTGTTTGTGCCGTCCGGTGATGTGCCGGGATTTGCACATGCGATTGATGGAATGTTGCAAGATCCGGTCCTTGCCGTGCAACGCGCGCAAGCTGCCGCCGCCGAGGTCCGAGCGCGTTTTTCCATTCAGCGAATGGTGTCAGAGTACGCCGCCGTGTATCGTTCATTGCTCACGACTTCCCATGAAGATTCTTCACGTCAATAAATTTTTTGATTTTAAAGGTGGTGCAGAAACCGTTTTGCATGCCACGATTGAGCATCAACGCGCGCAAGGACACGAGGTGCACGTTTTTTCGACGCGTTCGCCAAAAAATGTTCCGTCAGATGACGCCTCATTTTTTGTTGAACAATTTGATTACGCGATCCGCGAAGGTATGCGCAAAGATGCGCGCAAAGCCTTGTCGTTTTTGTGGAATCGCGAGGCGCGACAGGCGATTCGCGCGATGTTGAAAAAAATCCAACCGGACGTGATTCATTTGCATAACATCTATCACCATTTTTCGAGCTCCATCCTTGGGCCGATTCGCGAATCCGGGATTCCGTGTGTGCAGACATTGCACGACTACAAGCTCGCGTGTCCAAATTACAAGATGTACACCGAAGGTTCGCCGTGTGAGCGTTGCAAAGGTGGACGATATTTTGAGGCCGTTCGACATCACTGCATGGGCGCAAGTTTGTCCGCAAACATTCTTGGCGCGGTTGAGATGAATCTGACAAAGTTAATGCAGTCATACGAGCGAACGGTTCGTGTGTTTATTTGTCCGGTGCAATTTATGGCCGACAAAATGACGGCATGGGGAGAGCCGTCATCAAAAATGATGGTGATTCCAAATGCGGTTGATCTGTCGCCAGTACCAGCAACACGTGATGGGGGATACCTCTTTATCGCCGCGCGGTTGTCGCAGGAAAAAGGTCACGAAGCGTTGATTCGAGCGATGGCGCAAGTGCCAGAGATGAAGCTCAAAATTGCAGGCATTGGCCCAGAAGAATCGCGATTGCGTGCACTCGCTGCGTCACTCAATGCAACGAATGTGGAGTTTTTGGGATTTTTGCGTCGATCAGAGCACCAATCCGTGTGGCGTCGAGCCGCGGCCATGGTTGCGCCAAGTGTGTGGTATGAAAACGCCCCGTTATCTGTCCTCGAAGCCATGGCAGACGGTTTGCCGATCCTCGCGTCACGCATCGGTGGCTTGCCGGAATTGGTTGGACATGGAGAAAATGGCCTGCTCGTTGATCCGGGCAATGTCGACGCATGGGTTGAGGCGATTCGAGAATTTGTCCAAACGCCCGAGGAAATTCGCTCACATTTGGCTCAAGAAAGCCGAAATC
>CAITMG010000041.1 GCA_903893445.1 Candidatus Uhrbacteria bacterium
CATTCGAACCGTTCGCATCACCATCCCCCATCCTCCACAAAAGAAGGCCATCGCATTGACCTGCAAAGATCTTTCGGTCGGCTATGTCGAAGGTAAACCGATCTTGAAGGACGTGAATTTGGAAATCATGCGCGGCGAACATGTCGCGGTGCTTGGGGAGAATGGCCAAGGAAAATCAACATTTTTAAAGACGATTGTTGGGGAGCTTGCTGCGCTGTCTGGCACGCATCGATGGGGTCACAACTTACGCGTCGCCTACTATGCGCAACATGTGCCGTTGATGCTGCCAAAATACGGGACGGTTGGGACGGTGCTAGCGAGTGCAGGTGGTGCGGCGTTACCGGAAGATTTGCTCCGGATGGCTGGGAATTTTTTGTTTTCGCAGGATGATTTGGATAAGCCCGTGTCGATTCTCTCGGGCGGTGAGCGCGCGCGGTTGTGTCTTGCCTCGATTTGTCTTGGGCGTTTCGACATTCTCGTTCTCGATGAACCAACCAATCATCTTGATTTCGATACGGTTGAGGCTCTTGGTGAGGCGTTGCAGGAATATGGCGGGACGATTTTGTTTGTGAGTCACGATCGCACATTCGTTTCAGAGATTGCGACCGCGATTTTGGATGTGGAAAATGGCAAGATTCGACGGTATGCGTATCCGTACGACATTTACGTCTACGAAAAAAAGACGCATCAAACGTTTGCTGTGCCGGAAGAGGTTGTTGTTCCGGGTATGGATGGCTCTGTCCCCTACATTCGGTCGCGGTCTGACATCCATCATGACATTCAAAAAGAAAAACGCGCCATGAAGCGATTAGAGGTCGAGATGGATGAGCTGACGCAGGAGAAACAAAAGCTGTACAACGCGTTTTTGAGCAATCCCACGAAACCGGATGTTGAACGTTCAAAAAGACTCAAGCAGATCGACGAAGAGTTGATCCAACTTGAGTCTGATTGGTTTGTGTCCCAGGAACGTGCAGATTCCGCGCAAAAAGAATTGGATTTTTCGAATCGAACGGCCTAATCACGGATTGACGTTCAGGCCGTTTTATGATATTGAATCTTGTCGGTTGTTTGTTTTTGAAAGGAGGGCTCCGACGTTGCTTACCGAACGAGGTCAGCAGATCCTTGCACTCATTCGCAAACGAGAGGCGGAGATGGAAGCAGAAGCCGAAAATTTGGCCGAGAGTTTCATTTCTCGGTTGACGTACGAGATCCAGAAAACGGATTTTCGTTCGAATGTCACGTTCTTTAGTCTGACGAGTCAGACGCTGACCGCGGAACAAGAGCGTGCCATCCAGCTCGTTGGCGAGAAGCTTGGGATGAATTTTGCTCGATGTGTCGAGATCATCGAGCGACCCGTCCCGCAATGTCTGCATCGAAAGACATACCGTATGTTTGAGGTTTCCTTGCTTGCGTTTAAGCAAGAGTTGCTGATCGCAGCCGGTGAAGCGCCGCCTCGTATCGTTCCCCTACCTACGCACCAATCGAAAAAGACGCGGAAAGCGTCTTCTCGATAAACGGTGCGTTTTTTTATTGCGTGTACTGTTCGCCAAAGGCTTCATCGGCATTATCCGCATCAGCATCGGCCTTGGTGTGGTGGATGCGGCCGTCGATGTGGTTTGGTGGGGCGTAGACCGTAAAGACTTTGAGCGGCTCTGTGCCGGTATTGACGAAGTTATGCTCTGTTCCTGGTGTGACGACAACGACATCGCCAGCCGCAATATCTGCTTCAACGCCGTTTAAGATGGATTTTCCGGAACCAGATTGAAAAAAGAGTGTTTGTTCGACGTGCGCGTGTGTCTCTTTGCCGATTTCCCCACCCGGTGGGATGCGCATGACAACGAGTTGAGACTTTTTGCCGGTAAATAGGACTTCGCGGAAATCCGGATTCTTGTCCGCGATGGTTTGGAGATGGGCTTGGTATGACATGGATCAAGTATAGCACCCACTCCTGATGTTGACAGGGCGTTCGTTTAGGCTTAAACCGTTATGGAGCCCTGTTATTGAAAGGGGGTGCTCATGAACGTGCGAACGAGTGATGATTTTCAGAAACAGACCCTGTCCTTTCTTCGCGACGAGTATCGACTCGATGTCCAGATTCAGCCGGCGACCGCATCACGGTTTGTCCTTTTCCTGGATCTTCCAGGGCAACCGGAGTATCTCGCGACGGGCGACACACAAACGCTTGTGGCGCGTCAGGCGTTGTTGCATCTCCATCGTGTTGAGACGCGGCGCATGAAGTCGCTCTCCGGCATGCTCAATTTCGTCAAAAATTGGCGAGAACGAAGAGAGTGCAGCGATCGATTGAATCGGATCGCTGCACTCCTTAATTCCGGACAGTCTCTCTAACCGAGCCAAGCTCGGCAAACCGAGCTTAGCTTGGTTTTTTTCTATGCGAAACCTGGGAAGTAATCGGTTTTAATGTGGCGTCGTGGAACGCCGATCTTGTAGAGCAGTGCTTCAAAGGCAACAACCATGCCATGAGGACCTGAGAGGTAAAACATGCGATCTGTAAAATCTGGAATTGTTTCGCGAATCATCGCTTCATCAATCATGCCAACTTTCCCCTTCCACTCCGGCGAAAGCGCAGCTTTATCCGAAAGGGTGTAGATCGTTTTGAGGCCGTACGCTTTTTCGGCTTCGGCAAACACGTCACGATAGGCAATTTCCTGTTCTGTTTTGTTGGAATACATCAGGACAACATCGCGTTTTTGTCCGGCATCGGTCATGAATTTAATCATGCTGCGAAACGGTGTCACGCCAATCCCACCAGCGATAAACACGAGTTTTTTGGATTGATCAACTGGTAACACGAAGTCTCCACTCACCTGCGATGCAATCATCACGTCGCCTGACTTCATGGTCTGTAATTCCTGTTTAAAACTACTCGGTTTTGGATAGTATTTGACGCCCATGCGGACTTCCTTTTCCGTTGGTGAGGACGCAAGCGTAAAATAGCGGCGGTTTCCACGCATGTCTGGTTTTTCGTGCGGGAGCGTCCATTCGCAATATTGTCCGGCGGTAAATTTGGCTTGCTGATCGGTGTCAAAAACGAAATCAAAGGTTTGATCAGCAACGGTTTCGATCCGATTGAGTTTGAGGATGAGCTTTTGTTTTGGACTCAAGGCGTAGGATAAAACATTACCGACAAGCAGGGCGAGTTCCGGCGTGAGCGCAATCGGTCCAAAGGAAATGGCTGGATTAAACAATGCGCCAACTAATCCGCCATATGCGATGCGTGAATTGCGCGTTGGTGAGGTCGTGAGCGGCTCGGTTAACATCGCAAACGCAAAGAAGAAGATTGGCGTGTTGAGAAAAAAGAACTGTAATGTTGTTGGGATGGCGTGACCGTTGATGATGGCGATGATGATTGTCGCAACGGTTGCCGCGCCCAAAAATGCCCACACGAGATCTGCACGACGGATTTTGCGGACGATCAACCATCCTGTTCCGATCACAAATGGCAGCATGACCGCCGTTCCCACCCACCAGCTTGCGGCAAGGTTGAGCGTTAACGCCGTCATGGCGACGCCAAATGCTGCCGGGTTAAAAACGTGCTTCTTTTTTATCGCGAAGAGGAATTTTGATGAAATGGCCCAGACGGATGCCCATATCGCGAGCCAAAGGTAATTCCTATCTGTCGGTGTGGCTGGTGGCGTGATTAAAAGCACAAGAATCAATGCCGTGATGTATGGGGATTCCAGGTTTGTTGGTGCGCTAAATGCCCATGCGGCAATTTGATGGATGAGCCACGAGATGCCGACGATAAACAGTGTCGAGAAAAGCAACGCAAACGGACTAAACGGCACCAAATGAAAAATAGATAGCCCAAACGCAACAACGATCAAAAACGAACAATAGTACAAGACAAGCTTGTACATGGTCGTTTTATTGAGGAAGGAATCAATGTGTTTCATCATATTTTTTTGTATAGATTTCGAATCCGGTCGTTTGTGTGGCGATGTTGTGGGCGTTGATCACGTATCCCTCCAGGCCTCGTCGCTGCTGAATAAGATAGACCCCGCGCTCCCCCATGGCAAAGGCGGCCGTGGCAAAACGATCTGCCTCTAGGACATCCGGACCAATCACCGTCAGACTCACAATATCGCTAATCGCTTTTTGTGTCGGATCTTTCGGATTAAAGATGTGTTGACCGCGAATATATGTGCCGGAGGTGGCAATGCCTTCATTTTTTCCCAGGTACACGGTTTTGACGATTCGTGGACTTCCATTGACGGGTTCGCGGATGCCGATGGACCACGGTTCGTTGTCCGCATTGTGGCCATGAACTTGAATGTCGCCACCCGCATCAACGAAAAAATGGGAAAACCCCATTTTGAGCAAGAGATTGGCGGCATTCCGAATCGCCCATCCTTTCACAATCCCCGCAGGATCGATCCGGCCATCAGGTTTTCGCATGTTAAAGTAGCCATCAGACTCGAGGGTCGTTTTTTCGGCAATGGCAAAAACTTCCTTGACCTCTACACTGGCATCTTGTATGGCGATTTCACCTCGGTTGATGCGGCTGATCTCGCTTGTGGGCTTGAATGTACTAAATTGCTCCTCAACATCCCGGAAATACGAAAAAACGCGCTCAAGATCTGCGATGGTGATGTGTTGATCAACGACTTCAATCGCGATCGGCATCCCCATGATGAGACGCGTTTCCTTCATATTTAAACTTTTGCCTGATCCAATGCGGATTGAAGTGTCTCGCGAAATGCTTTGCTTGTCTCTGATGCACCGGAAACCGTGTTGACGTTGGATGTTTGTGCCTGAATCGCTTCCTGCTTGAGGATCGGCATCGCCATCGTGCTCAATTGAACGGAATGGCTACGATCTTTTGGGTAATCAAGAAATTGAACATCTGTGAGATGACCTCCGCTGACAACGATGCTCACCTGAACATTTCCATAAAGCGCATCGGCCGATGTGCCGGTATATGTACCGTCGCGGTATGTGATGTTCGTTGCTGCTTGTTGCGTTTGCGTGGCTCCGGATGAAACTTGACCCGTGACGCCAAGCGCATGTTGCGACACGATAAACGCACCGTAGCTACAAATGAGGGCAAAAACGAAGATGATTTTTTTCATATATTTTTTTGACGATGCTGAGCGATACGATCGTGGAGACGGGATTGGTTCAGTCTGACTTTATGCCTTTGTTCCGGCGGTTTGGATCATGTCCGGATCAATCGTGAATTGGCTAAAAAAGGCATCGGTAAGTACATTGATGGGCTCTGTCGCATTTGGTGTGGCGTCTTTGTGCAATCGGTTTGGTCCAATGACGTGATAGATTTGGCTTTGCGACAAAAATCGGACTCTCCCCTCGCCTGGCTTGATGCTGATCGGTGCGCCGAGCGAGACGGTGGCGAGCGCATCCATGGAGACGCTCAAGATGTGTGGTGGCGTTGGATACCAACTTGCATACGCGGCGTCATTTTGAAACGGGTGACGTTGGCCGTTTTGGATGAGATACACGGATTGGCAATAGTCACCCTGCCAATCGCCTGGGAGGCACGTCGCCTGAATGAGCTGACCATCTGTGAATCCATTTGGAAGATATCCGGCTGTTGGTGTGTCGCCGTGATCTGCGAGGATGGCGGTCGTTGCGCCAATCCCGACCGTCCCTGCGCCGTCTTGGCAACGAACGCTGGCGTATTGCGTTTCCGCAGTTTGAAAGACGCGTTGCATGCTGGCGTGTCCGTCGCGGACATCCATTTGTC
>CAITMG010000042.1 GCA_903893445.1 Candidatus Uhrbacteria bacterium
CGCGCGATTATCTGATGCACTCGAGCGTCATGCGGATACGTTTTCCAGTTTTTACATCAACATGGTGCGATCAGGGGAAAGTACCGGTCAGTTGGATCAAGTGTTGGAATATCTCGCGGATCAACAAGAAAAAGATTACGACCTCTCCGCAAAAATTAAAGGCGCGATGATTTATCCATCCTTCATCGTCGGCGCGATGGTGGTCGTTGGATTTGTGATGATGGCGTTCGTTGTGCCAAAACTCGTCGCCGTTTTGACGGATGCCAACGTCAAACTTCCATGGACGACACAGGCGCTCATCGCAACATCAAATGTCTTTGCCGCAGATTGGTGGTTAATCATTCTTGTCGCAATCATCCTCGGCATTGGTATTCGCGCGTTTGTAAAAACACCTGGAGGAAAATTGATCGCTGATCGTCTCTTACTTGAAACACCGGTCTTTGGTACGCTTTTGCGTGATGTGTACGTTGTCCGTTTTGCGCGATCATTCTCGACCCTCATCAAGGGCGGCGTTGATACCGTCTCCGCGCTCGACGTGGTTGCGGGTGTCATGGAAAATGCCGTTTGGAAACAGTTAGTCAAAGAAACGATTCGTGAAGTGAATGATGGAAACTCGATCACAACGGCGCTCCAACGAAGTAAGTATGTTCCTGCGATGATGATTCAGATGCTGGCCGTGGGTGAGAGTACCGGGAGAACAGGGGACATCTTATTACGTGTGAGTTCTTTCTTTGCGCGAGAAGTCGATAACATGGTCGCGAATCTCGTCGCCTTAATTGAGCCATTAGTGCTCGTCGTTCTTGGTCTTGGTGTCGGCGTGCTCGTCTCGGCAATCATGCTTCCTCTGTATTCGCTCTCAAGCGGCGTGTCAGGTTAGATGTGGATAACTCCGTTGCAAAAGCCTAAACGTGATATAATCTCGCAGAACCCATTTATTCATTACTCCATATGAACCAGAAAAAAGGTTTTACACTCATCGAACTGTTGGTGGTTATCGCGATCATCGGTTTGCTCGCCACGCTCGCTGTCGTCGCATTTAGCAACGCACAAGCACAGGCACGTGACGCGAAGCGCGTTTCTGATTCAAACTCCATTGTCGGTGCATTTGCCCAGGCAACGCAATCCGGATATGCCCTTTGTAAGGCAACATGTACGCCAGGTGTCGCTGTCGCTGGTGATAAGATTTCCGCATTGGATATTTGCGACAAGTGTGGCGCCGGTGGTGTCGCACAAACGAATATCATCAAGATGGCAAAGATGATTGATCCAAACACGCCTGCTGCCGGATGTACGGCTGCCAGTATTGCGGTCTGTGACTACGCGATTGGTGGTTCCGCTTTGATCAACAACTTTACGCTCTACTTTTGGACAGAACAAAAGCCAAACGGTCTCGCGGCCGCCGGTTTGCACAGCGCAGATGCGAACGGTATCGTGAACTAAGCAAAAAAACAGTTCTCAAAAACTCTCTCGATGCTCTCGGGAGAGTTTTTATATATCGCACGGGTGACTCCCGAGTGGGGCCCTGACAGCGCGCAAGCCAGTGGTGTACTGGCTGAGCACTGGCGGGGTGGCGAGGGAGGCAGGACCCGTGCAATCATGGTATACTTTTTTTCGTATGAAACGTTTGAAACCTGGATTCTCCATTTTGGAACTGCTCATCGTGCTGGTGGTTGTTGGGATTCTTGCGGCCGTCGCGATCTATTCGCTAGGCATTACGCGCGCAAGCAATCGAGACGCAAAGCGCATCAGCGACGTGAGTGTTATTCACGCCTCAATCACGCAATATTGGTTGCAACAGGCAAGCTATCCAGCGGCAACGCCAACGGATCTTGGGAGGCCAGGCGCAAATGCGGATAAACTCACCGCAAGCGGCTTTGTTGGCGCAGATTCGACATCAGCTCCAGTGTATTTGTCACAAATTCCAACCGCACCAAACGCAGGGGAATATTATCGGTATCACGGATCTGCATCTGGCTATTCGCTCAAGTTTACGACCGAGCGGCCAACGGCATACGGCGTGGCAGGGACCTATTTTATGCACGCCGGCGGGGTTGATAAGGACGATGCGGAAAAATAAATGACCCCCGAACACATTGTTGGCATTGTCACGGCGGCACTTTTTGGTGCCGCACTTGGTTCGTTTTCAAATGTCTTAGCTATTCGATGGCATGAAGAGGTCGATTTAGGTGGTCGCTCAAAGTGTCCGGGATGCGGGCACGTCATTCGTCCGCAGCATCTTGTCCCCGTATTTTCCTGGCTCTGGTTGCGCGGCAAATGTGCCGATTGCGGAAAGAAAATTCACATTCAATATCCGATCGTTGAAGCGATTGCAATGTTGCTTGGCGGGATTGCCGCCTGGCAGGCAAATCCATTTACCTCACCATTACAATTTGCGTTGCTTTTTATCTGCACGGTTGGTTTCCTTGCTCCGGTGGTCATGGATTTACGTTGGCAGGAATTACCTGTGGAATATCTTGTGGGGCTTGGCGTCGTTGGTGTGGGGTTGCGAACCGCGATTGCCTGGTACGCTGGTGCAAATCTACTTGTGAGTCTTGGATCGACGCTCGCCGCAATTGTGATCGGCGTAGGTGTCTTTTGGTTGCAGGTTGCGCTCTCACGCGGTCGGTGGTTGGGCGAAGGGG
Organism: Candidatus Uhrbacteria bacterium; assembly: GCA_903893445.1. Taxonomy (GTDB): domain Bacteria; phylum Patescibacteriota; class Patescibacteriia; order 2-12-FULL-60-25; family 2-12-FULL-60-25; genus CAITMG01. The sequence continues at coordinate 2,643 of CAITMG010000042.1, forward strand.
ATGTCTGGTTTGGTGGGATGATGGGCGCTGTCTTGGGTGCACCTGCGTTGGTCGGCATTGGAATTTATTTCGCCTACATCATCGGTGGATTGTGGGCGGTAGCAGGTTTGGCAAGCGGCGCGTACAAGCGTGGAAGTCGTCTGCCGTTTGCTCCCGCGCTCGCGACAGGTACAATGGTGGCACTTTGGCATGGAGAAAACATCCTCTCTTGGATCCGTCATGGCATGCTCTAAATCGGCTGGTTTTTCCTTAGCCGAATTATTGGTGAGTATTGGCATTTTGACGCTACTCGCGACGTTTACCGTCATGAGTTTATCGACGTCACAAAAAAAGGAAGAGGTGTTAACGGCGGCGCGCATCGTTGCCGGAGATTTGCGTGCATTGCAAACACGCGCGTTGAATGCCGAAAACGTCAAAACCTGTAAAAATCTTGGGATAAACGTCACGTGTGAAAACGGTCTTGCCCCGTGCACGGATCCAATGTCGTGCGCCCCAGCGCCACCGTACGCATTCGGAGCTTTTTTTCGTGCGAACTCCTCAACGTATCCCTTTTTTGCAGAGGTAGATGCCTCAAATAAGGATTTTCAAGATACGCCAGGCGCTGGTGAGGATTTTTATCAACGACGGTTTAGCACGGTCGCGGTTCCGAATGTCAAAATCACGGGTTTGGTTGCTGATGGTGTGACGACAACGCAAGTGAGCGTGACATTTGGGCGTCAAAATGGATCTCCAAATATTATGCCGTGCATTGGCGCATGCTCATCCGCATCAACACTCCATATCACGCTGACGCAGATGCAGAGCGGCGATGTCGCAAACGTGTACATGAACGCGATCACCGGACGTATTTCGATTGATTAATATGTCGCGACGCATCCATCTCGCATCCGGACAGACGATGATCGAAATGTTGATCGCGTTTTTTGTGATTTCCGTCGGTTTATTTACGGCGGCGACCATGGTTTTTTCGAATATGAATCTGGTGGAGCGCGATACGGATGAAGTGATTGCCGTGAATCTCGCGCGTGAAGGGATTGAGCTGGCAAAACAGGTCCGTGACACGAACTGGATGGCGGGCAATCCGTTTGACGCGGGTTTGCACAACGGATTGATCTATACGGCCACCCCGATTTGGGAGGGGACGCTGATGGCACCGTCAACCGGTCCGTCGTTCGCATTTACGGCAACAGATTTTACCGGCGCAGACACGCAGGTTGTGACGACGCCATCGGGAGTGATGGCGAATGCCGACGGTGGAACGATCACGGGCACGCCGACGATCTTTCGTCGTCTGTTGACGCTGCATCCGATTTGTCAGGATTATTCGGTTTTAAATAGCGGCGTCGATTGCGGCTCGATGCCAAAGATCGGCGTTCGTGTGGAATCGCATATACAATGGTCACGCAAGGGTACGCCGCGAGATCTGACGCTCTATGAAGATTTGTATGACTGGCGCTAAAGGATTTACATTGATGGAGATCTTGATTGTGACGCTGCTCTTTGCACTCGCGTCGACGATTTTGGCGCAGACGTTTGTCTCGTTTAACAAGCTTCAACGTCGCATTGAAAGTGCTTCATCGCTTGCGCAAGACATGCGATTTGCCACAGAGATGTTTGTGCGAGAAGCGCGCAATAAATCCATCAACTACGCGGCGTATGCGCCAGGAGAAGCGGCGTCATCAACGGTGCTTCATCTTTTAACAACCGGTGGAACAGAGGATATATCCGTTCAAAGCGGAGCGGTGTGTGCGGATCCGTCAGGCGCAAATTGTTTAGCGCTGAGCGTGAATGGCGGCGCATGGAATCCCGTCACGTCTGCGCATGTCAATGTTCGTCGATTCAACGTGTATATTCGTCCGACGGATTCGCCATTTACGCCCGTCAGCGGATCCTATTCAAGTAATCTTCAACCAGTGGTGACGATGTTACTCGATATGCAATATCTGGGAGCGAACGCGAGCGACACGGTTTCCTTGATCACTCAAACAAGCGTGGCATCACGTCTCTATCAACGTTGATATGCAGCACCGACAAGGTTCCATCTTACCACTCGCACTCATCATGACCGCAACGATCTTGATGGCGGGGATTGGGATTGGATCGGTGGTCTTGCAAGGGTCACGCTTGGCGCAAAAAACAGATGAGAGCGTTGGTGCCTATTACATGGCGGACTCCGGTGTTGAGCGGCAGTTGTATGAGATTCGAAAAAATAATCAGACGCTCGATTACGTCAAAACACTCGATCAAACAACTCCGCCGACCTATCCGGGTGCGATGAAATGGGTCTCAACCGCCGCGCTCGAAGCAAATCTCTTTTCCAAAACATTCCCCTTGGTGACGACGTCGAGTTTTGCGCAATTAGATTTGTTTGATCCGGATCACATGAATACGCCGCCAGGGATTGGCGACATCATCGTTCGATGGGACGCGAGCGATCCGTCGTGTGGGGGAGTCAGTATTCCAAAATTGGAAGCGAGTTATGCATCATGGGACCTTTCCGGCGGTCTTCCTTCGTGGCCAACGGATAGTCAATTTATTGTGTTACCTCGAGATACCTCGATGGCGTTGGAAATTTCGTCAGGATTGTCGACCTCCAAAGCCTATCGATTGCGGTTATCATTTTATGATTGCAATGCAAAAAACGTCACCGTCAGCGCATACACGGCACCGGGCGGTTCAAATGTGGCGATTCCGGGCGATATCACGCTTTCTGCCGAAGGGACATTTGGAGCAACAACGCAAAAAATCGCCGTCACCATGCCAAAACAAGATGTGTTGTCCGGCCTCTTTGGCTACGTCCTGTTCTCCGAATGTACGTTATATAAAGGAACAGGCACGGCTCCAGCGTGTCCGTAATGAGAGCTAAAACCGTGCGGGTGATGCGAGCGGAAACTTTTTTGCGCGGCGACAGCAGTCGCCGTCGTCACAAAAAGTTTTCCGAGCAGCAGGACCCGCGCACGATTGCAGCGATGCGTTCAAAAGGGTAAGATTTTCCCATGTCTGACACGTCGCACGTCGCCCAACGCATCGCCAAACTTCGCACAGAAATCGACACCTACCGCTATCAGTACCACGTGCTGAATCGTCTTGAGATTTCGGAGGCGGCGTTAGATTCGCTCAAACATGAGCTGTATGAGCTGGAATCACAGCATCCCGAGCTCATTACCAAAGATTCTCCAACACAGCGGGTGGCGGGTGAAGCTCTCCCGGGTTTTCGCAAGATTTCGCACGTGGTGCCAATGCTCTCCATCGAAGATTCGTTTTCGTTTGAAGAAACGCAAGAGTGGCTTGGACGTATCAAAAAACTGCGTCCAGATGCGCAGGTGGATTTTTATGCCGAGCTCAAGATGGATGGGTTGGCTGTTTCGCTGGTGTATCAGGATGGCGAATTGGTTGCTGGCGCGACGCGCGGTGATGGC
>CAITMG010000043.1 GCA_903893445.1 Candidatus Uhrbacteria bacterium
ATCACTTCTTCGTATACACCCACGTCCCGACCCAGTCTGCCGGTGGTGGCGTTTCCGTAAAATGGTTCGCGCGTTCGATCAATAATTTCGTCGGCCCATCGTTCGGCATTGTTCTTTGAATCGTTTCACATTTCGCAATCGCATCCGCAAAATTGCGCGAGAAATATGCCTCAAGGGCAGTTTCAAAATCTTTCGCAAGCTGCTTTTGGCCGTCCGTGGCTTTTTCCGCTTCGACCATCGCCTCATAAATCACAACTGGTTCTTTTTTCCCCTTCACAGCAACTTTGTCGAGCTTGCGCGTGACAAATTCTTTCGCAACATCTTTTTGCGTCGCTTCCGTAATCAACACGCGAACGCCATATTCTTTCGTCAGCCCTTCGAGACGCGAACCAAGATTCACATTGTCGCCAATGACCGTGTAATCAAACCGCGCATCACCGCCAACGTTGCCAACAATCATATCCCCCGTGTTGACGCCTGCGCCGATATGAAATTCCAAATTCCCGAATGCTTTAGCCGCATTCATTTCCGCCAACGCATCTTGCCAGTTCAACGCGGTCTTCACGGCACGCACCGCGTGATCTGCCTGATCAAACGGCGCATTCCAAAATGCCATCACCGCATCGCCGATGTATTTGTCGAGGACGCCACCATTCGCAAACACAATCTCTGTCATGCGGCTCAGATAGATATTGAGATAGTGCACAAGTTGCTCTGGACTCAACCCTTCGGAAATGGTCGTAAAGCCGCGGATATCGGAAAAAATAACAGACATCCGACGACGCTCGCCACCAAGTTTAAATTTGGATGGATCTTTTAAGATCGATTCCACAACCGACGGCGAAACGTATCGCGTCAACACACTTTTGAGTTGTCGCTTTTGTCGATCTGACGTGACACGACGTTCCAACGTCACCAACGCATCTGCAAAAACGAAGACGAGCGTCGGCCACACCACATCCATCACCCACCCACGATCAAACACGACAAACGCCACAATCAACATCACCACCCAAGACGCAATCAAGATCGGCACACTCAATCGCGCTCGCAACCGCGAAACGAGCAATCCAATCAACAACCCCAACAGGACAAGCACAAGCATCGTGAGCGCGGCTGGAACCGGTTGCAACCAACGCTCATGAGAAAGCGTGTCGTACAAAGATGCATGAATCTCCACACCCGACATCGGAACGCCATTTGATGTTGGAACAAGCAACGCATCATGCAAATCAGATGCGGTTGACCCAACAAACACCACACCGCCCTTAATCGCAGAAAGATCTGCCGTCCCGCGCAACACATCCGCCGCCGAAAGCAATCGAAACGCCGCCAACGGACGATCAGGGAAATTCACCATTGTTCGACCATAGCCATCCAACGGTGCGTCTTTCACGTGTTGCGAAATCCCCGCAACCCGAGCGACTTCCGAAACAAACGACGGGATAATGGATCCATCCTGCGCGCGCACAGCTAGCGGAACACGACGAACAATCCCATCCGTATCTGGCGGCGTATTGCTGTGCCCCGTCGCTTTGGCGGAAGAGGCAATCAACGAAATCGGCGACAACACCGTCCGCGCATCAAACGTCAGCTGATTGTTCGTTTGCTGTAATTGAAGTTCCACAGGCAACACCGTCACACCAGACGCCTTTAACGCATCTGCCAACGCCTGATCCTGATCCGGTGTTGAAACTTCCGGAAAATTCACATCGTACGCAATTACCTTTGCACCCGCATCGGACAATTTTTTGATCAAGTCCGCGTGTACGCTCCGTGGCCACGGCCAACGTCCGATCTTTCCAATCGATGCGTCATCAATGGCAACAACCGTAATCGACGAATCCGCCGCATGAGGCAAAAAAAATCGATCCGTCATGCGCGCACCCCAGGAAGAAAAAATCCCCAGGGCAAAGCCCATGGCCGCAAGCACACCAACCGCTCCCCCAATCCAAATTGGTCGTAAAGATTCTGATCGCAGATTCATAGAAATTTCCTGATTAGCGTAGCGGATTTCCAGAAAAATGTCGCGGAGACCAGCAAATCACGCATTGACATTTCCCCTTTTTTCCGGTATATTCCTCGCGTTCAGGCCAGGCAGATGACTGCCGAGCTCAGCTCGGAGGAAAGTCCGAACACCGAATTCTCCGTAAGGAGATGGAAAGCGAGAGCCGCTAACGACGGCCAGGCATACACGCGATCTCGGTCGTGTGAAACCTAGGGAAAGTGCCACAGAGACAATACTAGTTTGAAACATTATCTTGAGCGAAGCCGAAAGGCGGAGTCAAAAGAAGACCGTTTCAAATGAAAGGTGAAAAGTGAGGAGTCCACTCCTCTCCTCCGTTGGTAACAGCGGAGCGTGACCCGTGACCCGCAAGGGTTTTACGGGTTCGTGGTAAACCCTCTCTGGTGCAAGAGCAAGAGCTGCGATGCAAATCGTGGCGCTGGTAGCTCGCACGACTCCATCAGCAATGGTGGAGCTAGATAGATGGTCATCCGGCGTGAACGTGCGCAAGCACGGGCATGACGACAAAATTCGGCTTATCGCCTGACCTGAATATAAAAACACCCGGTGTACATCGGGTGTTTTTGTTTGTATCATCAAGATATTCCTGTGCGCATCAAACGAATCGACCTCACTTTTACGGCACTTCTCGTGCCGTTGGATATCCTCGCTCTCACCGGCGCGGCAATTTCCGCCTACTCGCTCCGCTTTTCCCAAGCCGTCACCGAGTCACTTCCAATCCTGCAAAACGTCCCGTTTGCACAATACATGAGCAATGCGGAAGTCTTTGTTGGTGTTTGGATCCTGTTGTTTGCACTCGCGGGACTGTACTCCACGACACGCCGTCGTGCATGGAGCGAGCTTGGCCGTCTCATCGTGGCTTGTGGCGCCGGGACAATGATCGTGATTGCTACGGTCTTTTTCCGCCGCGAAATCCCCGTCTCTCGTTTTATCGTTCTCGCCGTCTTTGCCTTCTCTGTCATTTACGCGCTCCTCGGTCGTCTCCTCCTGCGCGTCGCTCGTCACGCGCTCTTACGCGCTCACGTTGGTCATCGACTTTTTGTGGTGGTTGGAAATTCCAAAATCGCTCAAGATGTGATCGACACCTATCAGACGAATCCCATCATCGGGATCACGGTGTTACAACAATTCAACACTTGGTCCGAGACCACGCGTCGTGCCATTAAAAAACTCAAAGCCGCCAACGGACTCGATGGCATCCTTCTTGCTGATCCGGACTTAGCCAAGGAACAAGCGCTCGATTTGATCGCGTTTTCCGAAGAAGAAAATCTCAGTTTTTCCTATCTCGCCGATCTCTTTGCCGCCACATTTACCAATATCAAAGTTTCGACCGAAACCGGCGTTCCGATTATCGAAGTCCAACGCACACCACTTGATGGATGGGGCCGCATCGCCAAACGCGCCTTCGATATCATCGGCGCTTCCCTGCTCCTCCTCATCACAAGCCCGCTGTCGCTTTTCTCCATGCTCGTCATTGCGATTGAGGATGGCTTCCCATTGATCTTCCAAAATGAACGCGTCGGCGAACGCGGACAACTCTTTCATACGTACAAGCTTCGCACGATGTGGAAAAAGTTTTCCATTGGCCCGCAATTTGGTGACACCAAAGAAAATCTCGCACTCGAAAAAAAGCTCATCAAAGAAAAAAGCATTAAAGCCGGCCCAGTCTACAAAATCGCCGACGACCCGCGCATCATGCCATCCGGCAATTTTTTGCGTCGCTGGTCCATTGATGAACTCCCACAATTTTGGAATGTCTTGATTGGCGACATGTCGCTTGTCGGCCCACGTCCACATCAACCACGCGAAGTCCAAAAGTATCTCCCATCACAACGCCGCGTGCTCGCTGTTCGTCCAGGCATCACCGGCATGGCGCAGATCTCCGGCCGCAGTGACCTCAACTTTGACGAAGAAATCCGCCTCGATACGTGGTACATCGAAAACTGGTCGCTCGCCCTGGATCTCTACATCGTCCTCAAAACACCGTTTGTCGTCCTCCAACGCAAAGGAGCGTATTAGGATTGACGAATTTGCTTTTTTCGCGTAGCTATCTAGATAGAACCTTTCCCGTGGAGGCGCCATGATCTATGTTTTGGCAATTATTGGCTTTGCCGGCATGCATACGTGGATCTCTATCGTTATTACAGGCTTATCCTGCCTAGGCATTTCACATTTCTTCCCTCAATACGAGGAGCTTATCGCGAAGCTCCAAATCCTATTTCCCCGCGTCGTTCGCTTTTGGGAATATCTTCATCGCAACCCTGAGCCCGATGGCTCGGAGCCCCTTGTGACTTTGCCGATCATCCTGCTCTTCAGTGATCTGTGGCCCGTGTGGATTCCGATCTTCTTCATGTGGCTCGCCTATCACACGTTCATGCGGTGGAGAGTCGGAAGGGACGAACTCGCCCGGCGACTCGCAGAACAACAGAAGAAGGCTGAAATCAAAGAACGAATCCGCGCTCAGGAAAGCGCGTCAATGAAAGCATTACGCGAGATCGCAAAGATCGAACTTCGTGAAAACCAGCTTCAAAGAGAACTCGCAGAACTCAGAGCGGCGAAATACGAGGCTCGGCTCCGCATCGCGCCCGACACGTATCGAGAAGCCTCCATCGCGGAACTCGCCGAAGACGAAGCAACGGAGGGCGTATGTCAATCGAGGCAGTGACAACCTACATCGGGATCTACTTCGTCTGCACGGTCTTCGCCGTTCTCATCAGAGCACAGCTCGGCGAATACGAAGAACCGGTCGAAACGGTAAAAGGAGCGATGCTCGTTGGCGTACTCTGGCCAGCAATACTCATCGGCTATCCGTTCTACGCCCTCGTCAAGTACATCGCGTATCGCCTGTCGGAACGGCGCAAGCGTCTCGCTCAAACCGAAACGCATCACATCGAGCTATTATCGCCGGAGGAAGAAATCCTCCAAATCGAACAGCGTGAACAAGCGTTGCACGAAGAGCTAAAGTCGCTCGAACAAAAGAAGGCAGACGCGACTCGTCGACTCGGCCCGTATCCCTACCGCCCCTTACTTCCAGTAAAGAGCTAACTCACCGCGACCATCTGGTCGCTTTTTTTATCGAACACATTTCCTCCGATGACCATCGAGGAGCTGAGGGAGCCTTCCCATTGACACTTCCTCTCGCATTCCAACGGGTGACCTTCTAAAATGCGCCTGTGGAAAAAAGATTGAAGGTGGCGCTTGTCCATGATTACCTCGTCCAAGATGGCGGGGCAGAACGCGTCCTCGCGGCCATGCAAGAGAT
>CAITMG010000044.1 GCA_903893445.1 Candidatus Uhrbacteria bacterium
CTCGCACCCCTCTTCATCAACCATTCCGCCCTGTTCGCAGGTCAGTGTGAGCTCTGGATACGCTTTTTGCGTGTGATGTGCCGCTTTTTTGGCAACGCCATCACCCCCGCCAAGCAGCGTGACCGTTAAATTCTTCGCAGACGCGTATTGCAACAGATGCTCTGCAAGTTCAACACCCGTGAGCCGTTGCGTTTTGATTCCTTTGAGTCGCAGCACGAGCCACAGCCCAAACCCATCCACCGTGCGAATGGTCGCTGATTTCACGATCTCTGCGTACGCGGGATTGCGTTTTGCGGTTAATAAAATTTCTGGATTCGCCGTGATGATCCAGGTTGGTTCGGTTGCCTTCTCAAGATGAGAAATGATTTGTGACGCGGAAAATCCTTCGATGGGGATGGAGAAGATGCGTCCAGGGTTCATGACTGCGGAAAATCAAAACGTTTTAAGGTGGTATATTCCGGACCCGTTCGTCCGACAAGGCTTTTTGCCAGGACGACGTGATCCGGTGTCCATTCAATGCTCGGCATGCCGTGCTTCCAGGCAAAACGCGTGGAATCGCGGAATGCGCGAAGAATGGAGATGTGTGGTAACCAGGCTTTTGTGTCTAATGTTGGAACAACGTCAGATAATTTGGCGCGCAGATCTTCAATTGATGCGCCAATTTCATCCATCTTTTCGGCTTCGAGGTGAACGGTGAGATATCGGTCTTCGGCTGGTGGAAAGCTTTCGAATCCGCGCGCCGTAAATGAAATCTTTGGCGTGCGTTTGGTCCAACCGTCAATAATCGCAGAGATCTCGTCGAGATGACTCTCTGCAACTTCACCCAAAAAGACAAACGTCACATGCCATTGGTTTGGGTCCATTGGCTGATATTCCGTTGGTCGTGTCTCCATCTCGTTCCATGCGGTACGGATGTGTTCTTGGATGTTTTTTGGCACCATCAAACCGACAAATAATCTCATGGTTTTGATTATACGGGATTCTCGTCGTGAGGCAAATTTGCCGACGAGGACGTTGGCATATGCGCGTTTTTGCGGTGCTTTTGCGCCACGCGATAGCGTGCGAGTTCGCGTTCGAGTCCTGCGGCTGCGGCCGTGTAGGCTGTGTCGTCGGTGTGAACGAGATTTTTCATCACATCCTCTGCGCGTTTCTTTGCTTCTTCAATTACGGATAAGTTGAGCTCGTGTCCGCGTTCTGCCGTATCTGCGAGGACGCGCAACTTGCTGCCGGATTGAATTTCAATAAATCCACCAGACACGGCAATATCTTCCTCCTCATTCCCCTTTCGATAGCGCGCAACGCCCGCAACCAACGACGCCACGAGTGGAATGTGGTGTGGAAGAACGGTGATTTCACCGTCCGCCGTCGGCAACGTCACCTCATCAACCTCTTGGCTGAAAACGGTTCGCTCCGGCGTGACAAGTTCAAAGTGAATGGGCATATGAAAGGAGGTAGTAGGCTGTAGGCGGTAGCGAGCTACAACCTACTGCCTACTACCTCATTATCTTACTTAACTTCATCAATCGAGCCCTTCATGTAGAAGGCTTGTTCCGGCTTGTCGTCGTGTTTGCCCGCAAGAATTTCTTCAAAGCCACGGATCGTGTCTTCGAGTTTCACGTATTTGCCTGGGTTGCCCGTAAAGACTTCCGCCACATGGAACGGCTGGGAAAGGAATTTTTGAATTTTGCGTGCGCGGGAAACGGTCTGTTTGTCTTCTTCGGACAATTCATCCATGCCGAGAATCGCGATGATATCCTGAAGATCCTTATAGCGCTGCAAGACGCGCTGAACGCCTCGAGCAACGTTGTAGTGACGTTCGCCGACGATATCTGGGGAAACGATCGTTGAAGACGAATCCAACGGATCAACGGCCGGATAAATACCAAGTTCGGCCAATGAGCGTGCCAACACGACCGTGGAGTCGAGGTGGTTAAACGTTGTGGCTGGAGCTGGGTCGGTCAAGTCATCAGCTGGCACGTACACAGCCTGGACGGACGTGATCGAACCATTTGTTGTCGAGGTAATACGTTCCTGAAGCAAACCCATTTCCGTGGCCAACGTTGGCTGATAGCCCACAGCAGATGGAATACGACCAAGAAGAGCAGACACTTCCGAACCCGCCTGCGTAAAGCGGAAAATGTTATCCACGAACAACAACACGTCCTGATGTTCTTCGTCGCGGAAATATTCGGCCATGGTCAAACCGGTCAACGCAACGCGAGCGCGCGCACCCGGCGGTTCGTTCATTTGACCAAAGACGAGCGTTGTTTTTTCAAGCACTTTGGATTCTTCCATTTCGCGGTAGAGATCGTTTCCTTCACGGGAACGTTCACCGACACCAGCAAACACGGAAAAGCCGCCATGTTCCGAAGCGATATTGCGGATGAGTTCCATGATAATGACCGTTTTGCCCACGCCAGCGCCACCAAAGAGACCGACTTTTCCACCCTTCAAAAACGGACAGATCAAGTCAACGACTTTGATGCCGGTTTCGAGAATTTCCGTTTTTGTGGACTGTTCCGTAAATGCCGGAGCTTCGCGGTGAATCGGATAGAGTTTCTTTGTTTTGACCGGGCCGTAGCTATCAAGCGGCGTCCCTGTAACATCAAAAATGCGGCCAAGAGTTTCCTTGCCGACAGGCACGCTGATTGGCGCGCCCGTGTCCTCTGCCTCTGTGCCGCGGGTCAAGCCATCGGTTGATGACATGGCGATACAACGAACTTCGCCTCCTCCGAGGTGCTGTTCGACTTCGAGCACAATTTTTTTCTTGCCTTCGGTAATCGTGAGGGCAGAGTAAATCGGTGGTGGGTCACCGGCAAACTCGACGTCCACGACCGGTCCGATGATTTGTGTGATGTGTCCTTTACGCATATGTGAGGGATAGAAGTTGTAGCTAGTAGCTGGTAGCCACGTAGCTAGGGGTTTGAATTCCTTGCTTTCGCGAGCTACTAGCTACCAGCTACTAGCTACTTGGTTTTTTTACTCGATCGCTGCTTTCCCGGCAGAAATTTCCGAAATTTCGCGCGTGATACTGGCCTGTCGAGCTTGGTTATACGTGAATGAGAGATCCTGGAGCATTTCCGACGCGTTTTCCGTTGCGTTGCGCATGGCCATCATGCGTGCGGAGTGTTCCGAGGCTGATGTCTCGAGCAATGCCTGATAGACCTGCATCTCGAGGAGCCGTGGCAACATGTGATCGAGGACGGCGTCTGTGGATGGTTCAAAGAGAATGTTCGTTTCGTCTGCTGTTACCCCTGCCTCCTCCGCGATCTCGTTTCGATTGTATTTGAGATCTTTGATTTCCTGTTCTGGTGTAATTGGCAGGAGTTGTTTAACCGCCGGCGTCTGTGAGATCGCGCTGCGAAACTCCATGGAGACGAGGAAGACGCGATCGACGTGCTTGCTCGTAAACTGCGTAAAGGCGAGAGATCCAACTGGCACAGTGCGTTCAAACGAGGGAGCGTTGGAAATAGCTTCGAACGAGGCAAGGATGTCGTATCCAGCTCGTTTGACCGCTTGCTCAGCGCGTCGTCCGACCGTGACCACATGAATTTTTTCTGTGCGCGTTTTGAGAAACTCGATGGTCTTTTTCAAAATCTGGCCGTTGAATCCTCCACAGAGACCACGATCTGAAGCGGCGACAATAACCAACGATGCTTTTGGTTTTGTCGCGCCCGTAAATAACGGATGCGATCCCGGATCCACCATGGCACGAATGCGCTGAACGAGCGCATTAATGTGCGTGGAGTAATCGCGAGATGCGGTCGTCATCTGCACGGACTTGCGCATTTTTGCGCCAGCCACAAGCTCCATCGCTTTCGTGATCTTTCGCGTGTTGGCGATGGATTTGATGCGCCGTTTAATGATTTTTGTAGAGACAGCCATGAATGTGGGGAAGGCTGTAGACTGTAGGCTGTAGCTCGAACATCGCTGCTGCCTACTGCCTACTGCCTATTTTGTAAACATTGAGTTCCAATCGTTGAGTGCTTTCTTCAAGCCGGTTTCGATTTCTTCGTCGATCGCTTTGCGTTCGCGGAGGGCGGAGAGCACGTTGGCAGCGGAATCTTCCAAGTACGTGTGGAAACCAGCTTCCCAATCCTTGACGCGTGCGGCATCGATGCCGTCAACGTAGCCCTTTGTTGCTGCGTAGAGAACGCACACTTGATGTTCCATGGACATTGGAGCGAACTGATCCTGCTTCAACACTTCAACGATACGACGACCGCGTTCGATCTGCTTCTTTGTCGCTTCGTCGAGATCTGTGGCAAATTGCGAAAATGCTTCGAGCTCGCGGAATTGTGCGAGTTCGAGACGGATTGGACCGGCAACTTTTTTCATGGCTTTCACCTGAGCTGCGCCACCGACGCGAGACACAGAGAGACCCACGTTCAACGCCGGGCGAATCCCCTTGTAAAACAAATCACCTTCCAAATAAATCTGACCATCGGTGATGGAAATCACGTTGGTCGGAATGTAGGCGGAAATATCACCAGCCTGTGTTTCAATGATCGGCAATGCCGTGATGGAACCACCGCCATTCTCCTTGTTCACGCGGCAGGCGCGTTCAAGCAAACGAGAGTGGAGATAAAACACATCGCCCGGATACGCTTCGCGACCTGGTGGGCGGCGGAGCAAGAGCGACACTTCGCGATATGCCCACGCGTGCTTCGACAGATCGTCGTACACGACGAGGACATCCTTGCCCTTGTCCATGAAATATTCCGCAATCGCAACGCCTGAGTAAGGCGCGATGTATTGAATGGATGCTGGATCTGATGCGCCGGCCAACACGATGATCGTGTATTCCATGGCGCCAGCTTGTTCGAGCTTGGCAACGATTTTGGCGACTTTGGATTCCTTTTGACCAATGGCGACGTACACACAAATCACGCCTTGGCCTTTTTGGTTGATAATCGTATCGATAGCGATAGCTGTTTTGCCTGTCTGACGATCGCCGATGATCAATTCGCGCTGACCGCGACCAATCGGGATCATGGCATCAATCGCTTTAATACCGGTCATGAGCGGAACGTTGACTGGCTCGCGCGTCATCACGCCAGGCGCAACTTTTTCAATCGGATACATTTTATCCGCTTTCAATTCCCCTTTTCCGTCGATCTGCTTACCAAGTGGGTTAACTACGCGACCGACAACTTTGTCGGAAACTGGAATGGAAAGAATGTTCCCCGTGAGCGTGACGCGTTCGCCTGCGCGGACGGATGACGCATCGCCAAGAACCATCGCACCAACGCGATCGTGTTCCAAGTTGAGCGCAACGCCATAGGCTCCGCCTTCAAAAGACAGCAATTCCATGGACTTTGCGCCCGTCAAACCTGCGATAGATGCAATGCCGTCGCCGACATCACGAACCACGCCGCTTTCCTGCGCGTGTGCTGCCGCATCGAATGAGGCAATTTCCTTTTTGAGGCGTTCTGCGATGTCCGCAGCGGCCGTGACGTTTTTGAGTTTTTGGTCAGACATATGTGTTGAGATAGGCGGTAGACAGTAGGCAGTAGCTGGTAGCTAGTAGCTGGCGCTTAAGTTGTGATCACCTGTTTAAGACGATTAATCTTTCCTTTGACGCTGTTGTCGATCCGTTTTCCTCCGACATCTGCGATGAGTCCGCCGAGGATGGCTGGATCAACCTGTTCTCGAATCTGGAGGGTTCCACCAAAGGTTTTTGTCAGATTGTTTGTGATGTCCTTTCGTTCTGCCTCTGTGAGTTCAATCGCTGAGGTGATTGTTGCTTCTACATATCCGGAGGTTCGTTGTGCGACCGCGAGTGCGCTTTGGAGAAACGCGTCGATCAAGTGGAGAAGGTCACGTTTTTGAAGAGCAAGGAGCGCATTGACGACGTACGGATGAACGTTTCCATTGAGAGCCTTGGTGATGGCGTCGCGTCGTGTTTCGATTGGTACGGTTGTTTCTGCCAAGGATGAGATGAGATGCGTTTCGATGGAAAATGAATCCGTCACGGTCCGCAAATCTTTGAGCACCTGCGGGACGACGTTCTCTTGCTGAGCTGTTTCGACCAATGCTCGCGCAAGGTCTCGGATATCACGCGGAAGAGTGGCCATAGATTAAGAACCGGACAAATCGCTGACCGCTTTTTCAACCAATGTTTTGCGATCTTTGTCGTTGATACCGCTGGCGACTTTTTCCGTGGCTAATGCAACCAAATTGCCAATTTCACCTTTCAAGCTTTCAAATGCCGCAAGTTTTTCGCCCTTGATACGCTCCTTGGCCTCTTCAACGGCTGTTTCGATTTCTTTTTTGGCGAGCGTCATCTTTTCCGCACGGATTGCTTCGGCTTTAGCGCGCGTTTCTTCGATCAACGCATGCGCTTCGGCACGCGCATCGCTCACGATGCGATCTTTCTCTGCCTGCGCATCCACAAGCGCAGATTCTGCGCGTTTTGCGTTGGCGAGACCATCCGCAATATCTTTGGCGCGCTTATCCATGATCTTGAGGAGTGGCGTATAGACCCACTTCCACATCACAACAAGCACAATGCTAAAGTTGATCAGCTGTGCGACAAAATACGTGGCGTTGATGCCAAGGGAAGCAAGGAGTCCGACGGATGCGGGTTCGGTCATATGTTGAGGAAAGTTGTAGGGGCAGGGTTTCCCTGCCCTGAACAGTGGAATTCACGGTTCGAGGTGTTCCGCCTTCGAAAAGACGGAACCGTCAAAACGTGGATTACAACGTGAAGACGACGACGAGCGAGTAAATAGCGATAGCTTCGGCGAAAGCGGCACCGAGAAGCATCGGGACAAAGAGTTTGTCCGCGGATTCTGGGTTGCGACCGATGGCTTCCATCGCTTTGGCGACGATCTTGCCGATGGCGAATGCCGGAAGGGCACCACCGAGGGCCATGGTCATGCCTTTCGCGAGGAGTTTCATGGATTCTGCGTCCATAGTGTTCTGTATTCAGGTTTGGTCGACGGGGAAAAAGGTTTTTTTCGTCGCCTCGACTGAGTGAGTGAGTTAGGACGAGCACATGGCTCGTTCCGTTGCGCAATCATTGATAGCGAAACGGAACGAACCGCGTACTAGGCGTGCGCGGGTGCGTGTTCGGCGTCGTGATGTTCCGCATGCTCCCCTTCACCGTGTGGCGGTGAGGACATGATTGTGAGATACACCAGCGTTAACATGGCAAAAACCGTTGCTTGGACGATTCCGACAATGATTTCCATCGCCATAAACGGCAATGGAACGAAAAATGCGACAAGCGACGAGATCACGGTCATCAAAACTTCGCCAGCAAAGACATTCCCGAATAAACGAAGAGACAAAGAAACGACTTTTGCAGCTTCCGAGAATAATTCGATAAATCCGACAAGGAATTCGATCAACGCGACGAGAATCTTCATCGGATTGAGCGTCTTGAGTGCCTTCCAGATGGTTCCGAGTTGGATAAACTTGTTCCAATGCGTAAAAAATCCCAGACTCACCATGCCGATGAGATGCGATGACAAGACAGAGATCAACGCCATGGCGAGTGTGAGGTTCAGGTCACTCGAAGCCGGTCGAAACAATGGAACGAGCTCGCGATGACCTTCAATTGTCTGCCACACACCAATCGAACCCGTACCTGGCAATAATCCCATCCAGTTTGAAAGCAAAATAAAGAAAAACAATGTGCCAACGATCGGTAAAAAACGCTTGGACTTTTCGCGGCTTCCGGTGACCTGATCAAAATATCCAAATAGGAATTCCAAGGCGGCTTCAAAGGCATTTTGCAATTTTCCCGGGATCACGGACATGCTGGCCCGCAACGCTCCGGCAAAAATGACAAACGCGATCATCAAGATCGTTGAATTGACCAACGCATTGGTGAAGACGAAGCCTCCAATGGAGAAAACCGGCTCTGCGGCGATAGGGATGTTCATGGCGTGGAATTTTTCATTTCGTCAGCGGCTTTTTTCGCTTTTCGGTAGACAAGTGCGCCGGATGTGGCGATGGCGAGGATAAAGCCAATCACTGTCAACCAAGGCGTTAAATGCCATTTTTGGTCCAATGTGCGTCCGGCCCAGGCAAAAAAGACAGCTGGAACAGCCACGGAGATAAACACATCCGTGACAAACCCAACGGCCCGCAATTTTGACATTGGAACTGACATGAAAAAGACGCCCGCAGTGTATGTGAAATTGGTCGCAAGGTCAATGGGGATGAAAAAATCAGATTCTAAAAAGCCTCTTTGCGTTCTCCGTCGTCACCCTCGCGACATCTTCCAGCGTCATTCCTCGCAATTCTGCGATTTTTTGGGCAACAAATTCAACGTATGATGGTTCGTTTTGTTCTCCACGGTGCGGGATGGGTGTGAGCCAGGGCGCGTCTGTCTCGACAAGCATCTGCTCGATCGGCATTCGTTCGATGACGCGATGGATGTGCGTTTCCGGGTCTTGGGTCTTTTTGGGTGGAAACGTGATGATGCCTCCAAAGGCGAGATACAATCCAAGGTCAAGTAATGGCTTAGCTTCTTCCCACGTGCCGGTAAAGCAGTGGACGACGCCGCGGATCTGAGAGGCCGTAGGCGGTAGGCTGTAGCTTTTGAGGATTTCTGCTAAACGAGGAAGAGCTTCGCGGCAATGAATGACCAACGGTTTATCGAGGCGCAACGCCAGTTCAATGTGTTCTCGAAACGCTTTTTCTTGCATCTGTTTTGCTTCGTCGATATTTCGTTCCGGATCGATGCGAAAAAAATCTAATCCCGTCTCCCCAATTCCCACCACTTTTTTGGATGATGCGGCAATGTCCGCAATGGTTTGTGCATCGTAGTCATCAATCTCGCCCTCGGATTCATCATGAAACGAACTCGTGAGATGTTCTGGATGATGACCAACGGTTGCGAAGATATTCTCATGCGCTTCGGCAAACGCAATGGCTTCGCGTGAGGTCTTTGCGGATGTACCAACCGTGATTCCCCAAATATCTTTTTCCTTCATGCGCAACAGCGCCGCATCACGCTGATCAGGCGTGTATGAGGGAAAATGAAGATGACAATGCGTGTCGATGAGAAATGGCATTACAGCAAAATTCCGAGAACAGTTTGAAAGGTGTGCAAGATCCACATGGCGACGGCAGATGCGGTTAACAGGGCAACGACGCTTGGGATGAGTTTAAACGTCACCACGAGCCAAATGGCGGCTCCCATCATCATGAAACCTTCGAGGAGACCAAGGATCGCGCCAAGCAACGCGTTGATGGATTTGAGAAACGGAATAAACGACAACACTTTGTACACGCCATCAACGATCTTAAAGGCAAACCCGACCAAACGCGTCGCGACGAGGAAGATGAGAATGAACGCAATCAAGCGCGCCCAACCGGCTGGCATGAACGGCGACAAAAAAGCCGAGAGCTGCAACGACCACATGCGCCCAGCAATAATGCCAAGCACCGCACCGACGAGTCGACCTAATGTTTGAACAAATCCATCTTTTAACCCCGCACCAAGAAAGCCGAGGAGAATGAGTGCAAGAACAATGTTTGTGAGAAGCATAGATTATTTTTTGAGTTTTGGTTTTGGTCCGGTGATGACAACAAATTCACCTTTTTCGCTGGTCGCGCGAATCCGATCACGCACTTCCATTGCTGTGCCGCGATATAAGGTCTCGTGCATCTTGGTGAGTTCGCGTCCGACAAAGAGAAGTCGCTCCGGTTCAAGTGTCTCGGCAAGTGCATCGAGCGTCTTATCAATGCGATGCGTTGATTCCAAAAAAACGGTCGGCTCTTTGCGTTCGCTGAGTTCGTTGAAAAATGTTTGGCGGCCTTTTTTATGTGGCGCAAATCCAAGATAGACAAAATGTTCCATCGGGAATCCACAGACGGACATCGCCGTCGTGAGTGCCGAGGCGCCTGGAATCGGAATAATCGAAATGCCCGCTTCAAATGCGGCTTCGGCGAGTACGCCACCGGGGTCGTTGACGTTTGGTGTTCCCGCATCGGACACGTAGGCGACGTTTGTCCCCTGTTTGATGCGATCGATGATTTTCACAATATCCTTCTCAACGGAATGAACATGAATCGTTGAGAGTGACTTTTGAATATTGTGACCAGCAAGAAGCTTTGAGGTGACGCGCGTGTCTTCGCAGACGATCAAATCGCACGCCTTGAGCGTCTCAAGTGCACGAAGTGTGATGTCGGAGAGATTTCCGATCGGGGTTGCCACAAAGGCAAGTGTTCCAGGCATACCCATAGTTTTCCAGAAAAATCGCTTTTCGTCACGTCCTGCGTCGTGCTAAAATGTTTTGAACGTATGAAAAAGACCTCTTCGCTGTTTGTGATTGGTGCGATTGCCACACTTTCTATTTTTGGTGCGGGATGCGGAAAAAGCTCCACACCGGCAACGCCTACACCCACAAAACAAGCACCAACAGCGACAAAAACACCGACACCGGTCACCAAGCCGTCGTCCAATCCAGCGGTGATCACGTTTGGCACGGATAACGTCGCCAACACCACGGTCAACAACGAACTGACCCAGATTTTAAAAAACTTCGCGCAGACCAAATCGTTTCGCACATCCTTTTCTCTTCCATCAAGTCAGGGCAACGTTTCCACGACCATGGAGTTTCTCCGCCCAAATCGCTTTCGCGGCATGATGAACATCGGCTCACTCAACACCGAGATTATTGTTGTTGACGCGAACGTCTACATGCGTACCACCGGATCTGCGTGGACAGATCTCTCGAATACAGATACGGCAAAACCGGTGACGGATACACTCAAGAATGCGATGGGTGGAACCAACAGCATCGATAAACTCATCGTTGATCCCAATACGGTCGTCAAAAAGGAACAAGACACCGCACGCAACTGCATGCAATACAACGCCGTCGTGCGAACGCCACAAGGCACACCAGCCACGCTCAATATTTGTGCGGTTGATAACCTCCCAAAGTACGTCGATGTGACATCGGATAGCGGCCGCCTCACATTTCAATACTACGATTACGATGCGCTCTTCCTGATCGAAAAACCGATGTAGGTATGATGGAACGTCGCTCAACAATTCCAGAGGACACATGGAAGCAGAGCGTTCTCCGTGACGTTGAACGCGTTCAACAAATACCGGAACAGTTTTTTCAACGAGGACCTGTCGTAAAAATTATTGATGCAAAAGGCCGCCCTATTCAATGCGAATCATTTCTTTTAGATCTTCATGCGGCTGCAGAGGCTGGAATTGAAGATCTGATCGATGATCCAACATCGGGTGATGAACGAGCCTTCTTGATCGCACGTGATGCCTCCGGAAACATTCTTGGTACAAGAATCACAAAGCTCTATGTTTCAACTTCACGCATTCTTGCGTACTCGGAAATTAAAGTCGTCGAGAAAGGCAAAGGATATGCCGCTCCCATCGAAGAAGGCTTTCAGCAGCAACTTCAGCGCATCGCTAACACAAAACATGTCCCTGTAGCTTGGAAAATCACGAACGAGAATCTCGCCGTTCTTGAACACTACAAACAGAGCTTTCAACCAGATCCGCGCATCTTGAAGCAAATGGAGCTGGAACAGCAACGTTGGCTGGCTTTATACGGACCAAGCGGCAAGTTGGGTATTACGAATAACGAAAAAGTTTTTACCCCAAAAGCGGTCGTATAGGGTTTTGACTTTTAGCAGTCGTGTGTGTAGACTGCTAATTGTTATGATTCCACAAAATTTCACGACAAAATCGCAAGAAGCTATTCGATTTGCGCACCAACTTGCTCAGGAAAACGGCCAACAAGCCGTGGATACGGTGCATTTGATCGCGGCCTTGCTGGAACAGGATGGCGGCGTTGTGCCGTCGGTCTTAAAGAAGCTGCAAACAGATGTTGGCGCTGTTCGTGGTGAGATTGACGATCTCCTCGCTCGCCTTCCCCGCATGACCGGTCAAGGCGGCGGTATCGGCCAAGTCTACCTTTCGCAGGAACTCTCACAGATTTTTGTTGGTGCGGAACGTGCGGCTCGGTATTTTAAAGATGAATATATTTCGACCGAACATTTGCTGTTAGCAATGTGCGATGGCCGAACCGAAACGTCGGCGATTTTGAATCGTCATGGCGTCACAACGGATACAGTCTTAAAAGCATTGAAAGATGTTCGCGGCGCGACCAACGTGGATTCCGCAGAACCAGAAAGCAAATATCAGGCGCTCGAAAAATACGCGAAAAATCTCACAGAGCTCGCACGACAGGAAAAACTCGATCCAGTGATTGGTCGTGATGATGAAATTCGCCGCGTGATGCAAGTGCTGACTCGTCGCAAAAAGAACAATCCGGTTTTGATCGGTGAAGCTGGCACAGGCAAAACAGCCATCGTCGAAGGACTCGCCCAACGCATCGTTGCTGGCGATGTTCCAGAAACATTAAAAAATCGCGAGATCGTTTCCCTTGATGTTGGGTCTTTAGTCGCGGGAACAAAGTTTCGTGGTGAATTTGAAGAACGATTAAAAGCGGTTGTGAAAGAGGTGGAGCAATCCAATGGCGTCATTATTTTGTTTATCGATGAATTGCACACGCTTGTTGGAGCTGGCGCGTCGAGTGAAGGCGGAACCATGGATGCATCGAATCTCTTAAAGCCAGCACTTGCTCGCGGTGAACTTCGTGCGATTGGTGCAACGACGTTAAAGGAATATCAAAAATACATCGAAAAGGATGCGGCACTCGAACGTCGTTTTCAACCGGTGTATGTCGATGAACCGTCAATCGAAGACACGGTTGCGATTTTGCGCGGTATTAAAGACAAATACGAATTACATTTCGGTATTCGCATCACGGATAACGCGTTACTTGCTGCCGCGCGACTCTCGGATCGCTATATCACGGATCGTCACCTTCCGGATAAGGCGGTTGATTTGATTGATGAAGCCGCGGCGGCATTAAAGATGCAGGTCGAATCCATGCCAGACGATCTTGATCGCGCAAAACGCGAACAGATGCGATTGGAAATCGAAAAACGTGCGCTTGCGAAGGAAGAAGATGCGGAATCTAAAGAGCGGCTCGCGGAAGTCGAAAAGCATCTTGCCGAAGTGCAGGAAAAGGCTCATGACTTGGAACTCGCATGGAAAGCGGAAAAAGATATTGTTGGCAGTAACGCTGAGCTCAAACAGCAGATTGAAAAGATGAAGAGTGAGGCGGAAATTGCAGAACGTCGCGGCGATTTGGAAAAAGTTTCCGAGATTCGCTATGGACGCTTGCCGCAGATTCAAAAAGAACTGGTTTCCGGCGAAGCAAAGCTCAAAAAACTCCAAGGTCAACGCGGCTTATTGCGCGACGCTGTCACGGATGCCGATATTGCGGGTGTTGTTGCGCGATGGACCGGCATCCCCGTGTCACGCATGTTGCAATCTGAGACGGAAAAATTGGCGCACCTCGAAGACGTCTTGCATAAGCGTGTGATTGGTCAGGATGAAGCGGTTCATGCCGTTTCCAATGCGTTGCGCCGTTCCCGCGCTGGCATTAGCGAAGAAAAACGACCAATTGGATCATTCCTCTTCCTTGGTCCAACAGGCGTTGGAAAGACGGAACTCGCCAAAGCGCTTGCCGCGTCCATGTTTGATGATGAAAACGCCATCGTACGCTTGGACATGAGTGAATATGGCGAACGTCACACGGTTGCGCGTATGATCGGTTCCCCGCCAGGATATGTTGGCTATGATGAAGGCGGACAGTTAACCGAAAAGATTCGACGTCGTCCGTACTCTGTCGTCCTGCTTGATGAGGTTGAAAAGGCCCATCCGGACGTCTTTAATAGCTTGTTGCAGGTTTTGGATGATGGACGCCTGACGGACGGCAAAGGACGAACGATCTCGTTTAAGAACACGATCATCATCATGACCTCCAATATCGGCTCTGAGCAGATTTTGGAATGGGGCACCAAACGTGGCGAGATCGGATTCTCAGATAAAGACGAAGACGCGTCCGCAGATTCCGTCGAAGGGATGAAAGAGCAGGTCCTTTCCATGCTCAAAGATCATTTCCGACCAGAGTTCTTGAATCGCGTTGATGAAACCATCGTGTTTCATCCCCTGTCTCAAGATCATTTGGGTGAAATCGTGGAGTTGCAGCTCGCCGATGTCATTCGTCGCTTAGCTGATAAAAAGATCGCTCTCACTTTTTCCGACAAAGCAAAGAAATTTGTTGCGGAAAAAGGGTACGACCCGGCCTACGGCGCTCGACCGCTCAAGCGTGCAATTCAAGATTTGGTCTTGGATGAGCTCGCTCTGCAAATCGTAGAAGGAAAGATTATCGAAGGCGACTCGGTTGCCGTCGATGTCCAAAAAGGAAAAATCACATTCAAAAACGGGCAATAAGCCCGTTTTTGTTTTGATCAACTGACGATTATTTGTTTAACGCTTTGAACTGAGCCGAGATCGTTGTCCACTTTTTCATGAAAAACGCGCGGACTTCTGGAACATCTTTCTTGGCGATTTCCTTTGTGAGCACAAAGTGATCCATGACCTTATCAACCAACTTTTCGTAGGTTTCTTTGGTCAATTCTTCGGAATTCTTGAGCTCTTTCATGAGCTTGGCTTGGAGCTTCGTCGTTTCAGCGACTAGGTCTTTGCGCATCTCCTTGCCCTTTTTGCTTTGCATGAACAAACCGGCGGCAACACCGATAATTGAACCGACCAACATTCCAACACCGAGGTGAGATGAGGCTGGAGCCTTCTTTTCTTCTGGCATACATTTATCAAATTCGTTAATTATGGCCTTTAGCTTAGCACATTTCCTTCTAAAATGGTACGCATCACCGTCTTGCTCGCTTCGACACCAGGTTGGTTGTACGCATTGACTCCGTAGAGCTGACCAGCGATCCCTGTCGCAACTTCAAAGAACATGAACATCGCGCCGAGAGTCGTTTCGTCGACACGACCAACATGCAACGTGCCATTCACACGACCTTCGTGAGCAAGTGCATGCGCTGTCGCATCACGCTCGGCATGAATAATCGTTTCCAGTGACATGCCTGAGAGATACGCGAGTTGAGGGATTTTTTTCACTGAGCGCGGAATGCTGATTTTTGCTTTAAAGTGCTCAACTTCGATAAACGAAATCATCTTATCTTTTGGACCATCTTGATAAAGCTGGAGCTGAGAATGCTGATCCGTTGCGCCCAGTGCGGCGATCGGGGTTGGTCCGTGACCATCTTTTCCTAAACTCTCTGCCCAAATTTGACGATACCAAAAGGCAAACAAGCGCAACCGTTCGCTATACGGCATCATGATATGAATCGGCATGTGGAGCGCGCGATCGCCATAAACATGGAGCGCCGCATATCGCGCTGCTTCGTTTTGCGTCGGTGTCTCTGCAACAAACTCATCGCGAATCTCTTTTGCCCCGCGCATCATCGCCGCGATATTGATCCCCGCGCATGCCAGTGGAAACAAGCCCACATCGGTCAACACGGAAAATCGACCACCGATGTTTTTTGGCACCGGCAATGTGGCATAACCTTCCTTCATCACAATATCGTGCAAGATGCCGCTTTCTTCGTCTGTTGTGGCGACGATCTGTTGGCGTGCTTTTGTTTCGCCAACCGCAGAGATCAGCGCTTCACGGACAATAAAAAACGCTGACATTGTTTCAACGGTGTTTCCGGATTTGGAAATGACGTTGATGAGTGTTTTTTTGAGATTCAATCGTTTGAGGATGGCAGCGAGTTCATCCGGGTCGGTGTTTCCACCCGCAAATTCGAGCGTCATACCCCTGGCTTCATCTTTCATCGCATGCCACACAGCACGCGCACCAAGATCAGATCCGCCAATGCCAAGAACGAGACATGTTGTGAATCCACTTTTTTCTTTGACGAGTTTTTTGATGCGGCTCACACAGGCGGAATCATCCGGGCATCCCAGCCATCCCTGATCGCCGTTTTTCCACGCGTCAATCACGGCTTTTTTTGCATCATCCAATTGTTGGCGATCACGCACCGTGATTGGGAGCCGAAACATGTTTGTTGCGTCGTACCGCAAGAGTGTGGACATGCAAAAAGTATACCACGTCGCTCGCGAGCGACGTGGTATATCACGATAAAAAAACTCCACAGCGACATTCCTGTGGAGTTGAGTGAACTAGGTGCCGTTGCGGCGATGCTGAGCCGCCTGGCCACCCTTACGACCCGCTTCCCGAGCTTCGTCGGTCGAAAACTCGTGCGCCGTACCACGCGCGTGTGCCGCCTTGCCGCCGAGGCTCGCGATTTCTCGCTGCTTCTCGGCACTCATCGCCGCGAATCCGCGACGCTTCTTGGCCGGAGGAGGTTCCTGGCCCTCGGGCACGGTGGAAGGAACAGACGACTCCTTGGACGTTTCATCCGCATTCATGATCACACCTCCGTGCGCATACACAATACAAAAAACAGCCTTTTGTCAAGGCTGTTTTGTTGAAATTTTTGTTTACCAACGATTGCGCTTTTTGGCGAAGTCACCTGGGGTGCGTGGACGACGTCCGCCGCCACCGCCACCTGTTCGCGGTCCGCGCTTTGCCCATGGGTTGTCGTTAGACTCCCCTCCAGCTGGACGATCTGCGGAAATATGACCACGAGCCTCACCCGCAAGTCGACCATAGGTTGGCGTGCGTGCTGCGGCTGGTCGGCCATAGGAAGAGCGACCACCAAATGATCGGGACGATCCACCGCCGGATGATGGGCGCGAGGAACGTTGTGGGTAGGATTCAAATTCTGGTTCCTTTGACGGAGCGCGATGCGGAGGAAGTTCCGGCAATTTCGTCTTTGGCAAATTCATGCGCATGAGACGCTCAATGGCACGCACATCCGATGTCTGATCTGGCGTGGCAAATGAGATGGCGCGACCTTCGTGACCGGCGCGACCCGTGCGGCCAATGCGGTGCACGTAGTCTTCGGCGTTATCTGGCAAGTCAAAGTTAATCACGAGCTCGATCCCCTTCACATCAATTCCACGAGCGGCAATATCCGTGGCAACCAAGACGCGATATTTGCCGTTCTTAAACCCATCCAACGCTTCACGGCGTTGTGCGAGTGAGCGATTGGCGTGGATTTCCGAGGACGTGTGTCCCATGTTGCGGACATCGCGAGCGATCTTTTTTGCCCCGTGTTTGGTGCGGGAAAAGACGAGTACTGTTCCGTGATAATCCGTGAGCATCTTGTCGAGCAAGCGGATCTTATCATCCTTACGAACAACAAAAATCTCTTGTGCAACGCGTTCCGCGGCTGTCCCGGCGCGGGCAATCTCCACGCGAACCGGCAACTTCATGTATTTGTTGGCGATCGTGACGATTTCGGCCGGCATGGTTGCGCTAAACAACATGGTTTGGCGCTGAGCTGGCACGGTCGCGAGAATCTTGTTGATTTGTGGCGCAAAACCCATGTCGAGCATGCGATCTGCTTCATCAAGAACAAGAATATTCACGTCTGTTAACGAAATGGTGCGCTGTTCCAAATGGTCAATCAAGCGGCCTGGGGTCGCAATGATGACGTGTGGCTTGCCAC
The DNA here is from genome assembly GCA_903893445.1 of Candidatus Uhrbacteria bacterium. Lineage (GTDB taxonomy): Bacteria > Patescibacteriota > Patescibacteriia > 2-12-FULL-60-25 > 2-12-FULL-60-25 > CAITMG01. The sequence goes on from CAITMG010000044.1 coordinate 17,458, forward strand.
GAAGCGCAATAAGCTGACCATGCATGGCTGCACCGCCGATGAGCACGGCTGTGCGCAAACCAATGGATTGGCCCAGTTTTTTGATGGTTTCATCGACTTGCAACGCCAATTCGCGCGTTGGCAAGATAATGAGAGCCTTCCCTTTCCCCTGTGCCAGACGTTGGATCAGCGGAATCCCAAAAGCCAGCGTTTTGCCGGTTCCGGTCTGCGCGATGCCAATCACATCCTTGCCTTCGATGGCAATTGGGATGGATTTGATCTGAATTGGGGTCGGTGTCACGTATTTCAGTCGATCGAGAATCTCGAGCAACTTTGGCGCGATCCCAAGACCAAAAAAGATCGGCGTTGTCTGTACAGGTTGAGTCATGCGCGGACTATACACGAAAACCAGGTTTTTGTCACGTGCTGGAGCTCAGTATCAAAAAAATCGCCGTTTAGCGATTTTTTTGCATGGCTCCGGGACAAGGGCTCGAACCTCGATTAGCTGATTCAGAGTCAGCTGTCCTACCATTAGACGATCCCGGAATATAGACTTTTCGGTTCGGCGCATTTCTTCGTCACTCTCTGCGGTGCTCCCTCGCGCTAGCGCTGCTAGCGGTCAGTTCGCTCCTCGCTCGTTCCTCGAACTGCATCCAAACCCAAAAGTCTATGATGTGGCGAAAGGATACGAAAATATCCGCCCTGCGTCAAGAATGGCGAAGATCTGCGCCCACGGCCTCGGAAATGTTCTTGAATCCGTCGCGTTTGAGGAGGCGCGCGAGTCCGCGGTTGATGTCACCGATCGACTGCGGGCCTTCAAAAATCATTCCAGTGATCATTTGGAGTAATGATGCGCCGAGGCGAATCTTTTTATACGCGTCTTCGGCGGTAAAGATGCCGCCAACACCGACGAGAATGTACTTCCCCTTTGTCTTCTCGGCGATGTATTTGAGTTGGGCGTTGGATAATTCCTCGACGACTTTTCCGCTCAAACCGCCTTTGTCTGGCACGTTGGCGTCTTGGATTTTTGGATTATCACGTTTTTTGGTGAGGTTCGTGCAGATGATGCCGTGAACACGATGACGCGCAACGACATCGAGGAGCGTATCCAACTGCTCAAAGGAAAGATCTGGACTCAATTTGATAAAAACCGGTTTTGTGTACGGAATCGCGTCAATCACGGTCAACAACTTTTCCAAACGCTCCGGATCGGTGAACGGTTCGCCGCCAAACGTATTTGGACAGCTAATGTTGATCGTGATGTATGAACCGGTATCCGTAAACGCACCAAACGCTTTTGCGTAATCCGCAATCCCCGCCTCAACCTGCGCACACGCGACGTTATTTGTCTTTGCGACACTCACGCCAAATGGGATCGCGAATGATTTTCCCTTCAACCTTTTTGAAATGGCTTCTGCGCCGTCATTTTTCAACCCGTAGTAGACGACCAAGCTCTCCGATTTTGGCAAACGCCACAATCGCGGTTTTGGATTGCCTTCGCACGGCTCGCCCGTGACCGAACCGATTTCCACAAACCCAAATCCGATCGACGGCAAAATATCGAGCAGCTGTGCATTTTTATCAAAGCCCGCAGAAAGACCGATCGGATTAGGAAACGTCACACCATGAATCGTCTGCGTCAGGATCGGATCTTGATACGCCCACGCAAATGAAATCAACGACTTCGCCAGATTGCTTTTACCAAGCTTGATGCCAGTTTCCGTAAACCGATCATGCGTCTCCTCGGGATCATTGCGAAACGCCATCTTTTTGATGACGTTTTTGTACCCGAATTTGGTGAGTGCGGAGAGAATAGGCATATGTGTACAGTGTCGTCATTCTGAGCGAAGCGAAGAATCTTCAAATTGAAGATCACGTTCCACTTGCTGGACTCTCGGCGTCAACAATTTGTCCGCCAAAGGCTTTGAGAATATTGGAGACGATATCTTGTGAGCGCGCTTCGCGTGATTCGTCGGATTCCGTTTCAACAACGCCGTCAATCACGACATCAACACCTAACACTTCACGCAAACACGACTCCACGAGATGCTTTGCCTTTGTGTCCGCCACAATCTTTTCGCGATGATACGCATATTGAAAACTAATCACGACCGTTGATCCATGAACCGCGCTCGGATGCGTGATCTTCATCACAAACGTCAGCGATTTGCTCTTTTCATCCATCAATCGCATAAATGCCGGCCATTTGGACTGAACGTCGGCCAATGAAACCACGGATGGGCCATCGTTCACTTTTACCCCCTCAACTCCTCCGGTGGATATTGGAACAACAGGCGCTTCAACGTTAATTTCTGCCTTGAGCGGAGGTGGCGTTGGTGCGGATGGTGCAGGCGACGGAATAGCTGCTTCTTGCTTGTCATTCCCGCGCAGGCGGGAATCCAACTCGGCAGTATTTTGTTTTTCGCTCTGGATCCCCCCGATGGCCATCGGGGGGATGACGGAAGAATTCAGAGGCGTGGCGAGCAACGCGGATTTTAACAAGCCTGTGACAACCGCTGTCGAAGCAAGTTCGAGGCAGAAGCGTGCATCAGCGCCTTGTTTTGCGTCTCTGCGACGTTCCATGAGCATGAGTGCCATCTTGGAGAGTTCATCCGGGGCAAACACGCCAACGAGCGCAGAAAGTTTTCGTTCCCCTTCGTCGCCATCCGCAAGTTTCTTTTTCCACGCATCGGAATCTGCGCCGAGCAACAAAAATCGCACGCACTGAATCATGTCATCAAACAGCGGAAAGAGATTGACGCCACGCTCCTCGAGCTGTTGAACCATTGCGAGTGACGCGCCAAGTTGTCGCGTTGACCATGACTGAATCAATTCTGCGGCAAGTGGAAGTTGCGAAACCGGTAATACCAAATTTGCAACGTCGCTTGTAATATTTTTTTCTCCAAGCACAAGCAATTGACCAAGCAAACTCTCGGCATCGCGCAAACACCCATCAGACTTACCGACAATCGTTTTGACGACCTCGGGCGCAACCTGAACCTTTTCTGCGGTTGCGATTGTTTGAATGCGCTCGGCTAATGAGGCATCGCTGATGCGTTGAAAATCAAAACGCTGACACCGACTCATGATGGTTGCCGGGACTTTGTGAATTTCCGTCGTGAGAAAAAGAAATACAGCGTATGACGGCGGCTCTTCAATCGTCTTGAGCATCGCATTCCACGCGCTCGCACTCAACATGTGCGCTTCGTCGAGAATGTAGATCTTGTGTTTGCGCTGTGGGATAAATCGCACGTGCTCGATAATCGAAGATCGGACGTTATCAACGCCCGTGTTCGATGCCGCATCCATTTCGATGACATCAAGCTGTGAACCTGCATCAATATCGCGACAGGAATCACACGCGTTGCACGGTTCACCGTCTTTTGGATTCAAGCAGTTGAGTGCTTTTGCAAAGATACGAGCCGTCGTCGTCTTTCCCACGCCTCGCGGACCGGAAAAGAGGTAGGCATGGCCAACCTTTCCCGTCTGAACCTCCAAACGCAGGGTTTGTTTGATGTTTTGCTGATCAGTAACATCAGCAAACGTTTGCGGGCGATAGATCGAGCTGAGCGACGGCATAGTTGTGGTATTAGACCCTCTGCGCATCGCGTTCGCAAGAGCTTATTTTTTAATAATATTTTCCAGCGCGGCCCATTTGGATGGAGCTTCTTTTGGCACGAGCAACACGGCTTCGTCGCCTTCTTCACCACGATGAAATGACACAGCAGCCGGGAGCAAGTTAAACTTGCGGCTCATTGCGATGACACGCCAGTCACCGGTGATTTCGTCACGCATCAATGTTCCAACCACACGTTGACGTTCAATCGGGCCGATCTGTTTAAACAAGAACGTGCCGTTGCCTTGAATGGTTAACTTTAAGATGTCTCCTTCCACGAGTTTTGACTTGGATGCGTAGTTTGGCGGGACAACGTACGGGTTCCCATCTGAACCAATCATATTCACACCGTCAAAGACGCCTTCGACGATCTTTCCTTCATTCATCGGAGCAAAGGATTCCGTATCATCGGAATGTCGGCGCATCATCAATTGTTCGACGTCGGCTGGCTCAGCCTCATCTGCAATGAGCCGTTCAAGCATGGACAATTCGTCCTTGAGCTTGCGAATCAACTTTCGCGCTAACGCAAATTTGGTGTCTGTCGCACTCAGTCGGTTTTTGTCTTCATCTGATTCTTCTTCGACGAGGACGTCATCATCTTCCAAATCCTCATCGAGCAGGTCTTCGGCGAGATCCGTATTGATCATCGCGTCCTCATCCGAGGTGATGGTAATTCGTTTTTCGGGCATATTTGTTTTCTTTTTATTGGTTTGACGTTTAGAGTCCTGCGAGATCAAATTCATCGTCTGACGGGCGGGAACGTTCGGCTAACTCAGCCTCAACCAGCTCGCGCTTGCGTCCGTACTTATATCGTGACAGTTCCACGATCATTTTGGCAAGTTCTTTGTTGTGGAAACGTGGCGGTGCGTTGGTCGCAAAATTAAACGGACGTGAGGCCTGATTATCGATCAAAATCTTGCTGTTCATCGTAAACTTTTCCACATTCACCAAATCATACTCCGTAAACACCGGTGAAAATTCCTTCGCAAGATATTCCGCATCATCCATGCCGATACGACCGATACACATTGTGCCAACGTTTCCAAAAATGGCGTCTCGAATTTGTTTTTCTGCTTCTGTCTTTGTGAGCTGACCGATAAATTGGTGCGCGATAATCAAGTTGAGACCGTATTTGCGCGCTTCGGACAAAATGGTGGCGATGGAATCCGTCAAAAAGTTTTGAAACTCATCGATATAAAGATAAAAATCTTTGCGATCACGCGGATCCATCTGCCCACGCGCCAAGGCGGCGTTCAAAATCTTTCCAACGATAATCATCCCCAACAAAAACGCATTCAAATCCCCGATCTTCCCCTTTGACAATCGAACAAGGATGATCTTTTGCGAATTCATCGCCTCATACATGTTGAACGCGCTCTTTTGCTGACCAACAATCAAGCGCATGTAGTCGTTGTAGACAAACGATGCGAGCTTGGACGTGATGTACGGCACCATGTTAGCGAGTGATGATTCGCCGCCGGCCTTTAACGCTTCTTTGGTCCAAAAGTTTTTGACGTCGGTATTCGTGCACTTCGACAGCTTGAAATTGCGAAAATCATCATCCGCAAGCACGCGCGGCACATCCATAAGCGTGTTTCCGGACTCCGGATGACTCATGTTGAGCAAGATGGCATTGCGCATGTACGTTTCAAACATCGGACCGCCGGTGGATTTGAGATCGTACAACTTATCGAAAATCTTCAACATTTCGTTGATGACGTTCGTTTTTGTCTCTGGATTCTTCTCATCGAACTCCAACATGTTTAACCCAACTGGGCGCGAAATATCTGACGGATCAAAATAAATCACATCATCTGCGCGCTCCTTTGGCACAAATTCCACACAATCTTCGGCCAATTCGCCATGCGGATCCATCACGCACACGCCACGACCTGCCTCGATGTCCTGCTTGATCATGCTCTTAATAAACTCAGATTTACCAGACCCAGATTTTCCGATGATGTACATGTGACGACGACGATCCGGTTGTTTGATACGCACCGGATAGATGTGACCGCGATACTCCGACTGACCAATCAACAACCCTTCGGATGGAAGATTGGACGGTGGCATCGCCTTGCGTGAAAGCAACCAGTTAATCTTTGGTGTCTCCGTTGTTGGCAATGGAAAATGATACAGCGACGCCAACTCCTCGGCATTCATGACGACGCGATACCGATCATCAAAGTGACGATAGATAAAATGGCGCACCATGGCTGTCTTAAACGAAGGTGTTGCGGCCTTGAGCGAATTGCCGTATTCGTAAATATTGTATTGACCAAACGATCCCAACACATCGTTGAGATATCGTTTTGCTTTTTCCGCCGTCTGCGACGACACGATGACGCGGACATTCACTTCCAATCCCGCTTTTGAGGCTTTTTCTTCCAATCCTTTCACCATCTCTTCTTCCATCGGCGAAAGTCGATAGGTTTCCTCTGGTTTTTTTTCACCCGGTTTTGACGTGCTCGCAAAACTGGAAAGCTCTTTTCCCAATCCCTTCATCAACTGACCGCCGCGCACATCCGACAGCTTTTTCCCCTGTTGCATGGCTTTTGCAATGCGGATTCCTTCGGTTCGCCATCCTGGCGGCGCACTGCGGACGATAAATTGAACCGCGGCTCCATCGGCATCATCCACTTTTGATAACGCGTTTGTGAGCGTGTTGAGCGGATCGGATTCGAGTTTGCGATAGGTCTTGATCGGAAAAACGGATTCGCGACGAAACTGGAGATAGCTTCCCAAAATCACGCCAGACGCACTAAACATGTTGTAATCCGGTACTTCTTCGATCTGCGCGTGCGGATATTGGGCATGAACCTGCTCTTCGACAAACTGCTGATACTTCACGGGAACGGCCACATAGAACGAAATCTTGGCGTTATGTGCGACAATTTCAAACGACAGTTGATCCTGACGTCCCGTGAGCCATGCGGACATTCCTTTTTCCGCAGAAATGGATCCGAGCGTGGAAAAAATCGTTTCCATGACCGAGATCAGCTCCTGAATCTGTTGCGTTGATTTTCCTTGCTCAGAATCTTCCTTGCGAATTTCCTTTGGCACACGAATCAACAGCACGCGCATATTAAACGCCGTACTTGCGCGACCACGCCGGTTATAAAACGCTTTTAACGAAAATAACGCGACAAAGATCGCTGCAAAAAATCCGAGGAGCGTCGCCACGAGGATAACGATCGGATCGGAAATGATTGATGCAAACGACAGGGGCTGCATCGTTTGATCCCCGGTCAAGGAAATGAGCTGAAAAAGAAAGAGCGGCATCATGGCAATTTGTTTTTTTCTTCTTTGCGCATTCGAACGAGTTCGAGAATGCGATCGGTTTTTATTTTTGCGTCCTGTTCTAAAAAGAATTTGTTGACTTTTGGAATTGTGAGCAACCAATCGCGGATCAAGTGCAGCACGCGCTTGATATCCACCTGCAATTTTTTCACCATTCCGGCGATTTCGTGCGACGTGATCTCTCCTTTTTCTTTAAATTTTTCTTTGGCGCTCTCCGGAAGTTGAACAAACATGGGCGCTAAGCCGTCTTCGAGAATTTTTTCCACTTCGATGACGTCTTCATCTTTTTTTACGGGTGGAACAACAATCCCAGCCGGTTTTTCCGGTGGTTTTTCAATGGCTTTGACGGGAACAACTTCCTCTTCCTCTGTCTCTTCGAGAAAATTTTCGTCCTTTGACGCTTCTTCCTCGGCAGCGATTTTATCTTCCTCAATATCGTTCACATCCGTTTCCGGCGTGACAGGTTGTTCAATGATTCTCTGCTCTGGCGCAAACGGACTCTGCGTTGGCATATCTTGCGCCTATTGTAGCACATCGGAACAGAACTCACCGCCACGCAGCGAACTCCCTCAACTCCTCCGATGTCCATCGGAGGAGATTGTTCTTATTTTTGCTCTAATTCAGAGCCAAGTTTTGTGTCTTTGACGATCCAGCCGAGACGTAATAGCTCATCACGCAGTCGATCTGACTCTGCCCAATCGCGAGCAGCACGAACATCCTCACGTTGCTTTGCCAGCGCAAGAATATCTTCCGGAATCGCAATGACACGACCAATCTCTTGCGTGAGATTGAGACCGAGTACGCGGTCCATCGACACGATCGCCACAACGCGCTGATCATCTGAAATTGATGCATCATCCAAGATTTTCCACAGGCAAGCCAGTGCGACTGGTGTGTTGAGATCGTCTTCGAGGGCAGTTTTGAAATCTGTGACGTTGTCATTCCCGCGAAGGCGGGAATCCAGCCCCTTTTCTGCATCCTGGGTCCCCCCGATGGCCATCGGGGGGACGACAAGAGATCTCACGTGATGACGGAGTTTGTTGAGTGAGTTTTGGGCACCTTGAAGCGCTTCAAAGGTAAAATTTTGCTTTTGACGATAGTGGGAACCAAGAAACAACAAGCGCAACGCCAGCGGATCAAATCCTTTTGCCTTTAAATCAGCGATCGAATAGACGTTACCGAGCGATTTGGACATCTTTCCACCATCAACAAGCAAAAACTCGCCATGCATCCAATAATTCGCAAGTTTGACGCCGTACGCCGCCTCGCTTTGCGCAATCTCGTTTTCATGATGCACCGGAATATGATCTACGCCACCACAGTGAATATCAAACGGCTGACCCAGATATTTTTTTGCCATGGCGGAACACTCAATATGCCAACCCGGGAAACCAATGCCCCATGGGGATGGCCATTCCTGCTGACGTTTTTTATTGTCATTCCCGCGCAGGCGGGAATCCATAGTTTCAGAATCTTTTTCATCCTGGATCCCCGCCTTCGCGGGGATGACAGAAGGGTACGAAAATTTCCACAACGCAAAGTCTGATGCGTTTCGTTTTTCATCATTCACCGCAACGCGTGCGCCAGCTTCTTTTTCCTCCAGTTTTTGTCCGCTTAGTGCGCCGTAGTTTGGGAATTTTGCGGTATCAAAATAGATGCCGTCGCTCGTTTGATAGGTAAACCCTTTCTTTTCCAGCTCTTGGATCAATTCGAGTTGTTCGGGAATATGTTCCGTCGCTTTGCAAAACAGCGGTGCTTCTGGGAGACGAATATTGAGCGTCGCTGTGTCTTCTACAAATCGTTGCGTGTAATATTCCGCAATATCTGTCGCGGATTTTCCTTCTCGTTTTGCGGCGACTTCCATCTTGTCATCACCTTCATCCTCGTCAGACGTCAAATGACCCACGTCCGTAATATTCATCACGCGCTTGACCGCATACCCTTCCATTTCCAACGTGCGCAACAGGACATCTTCAAACACATATGTTCGCAAATTGCCGATATGCGCCGTCCAATAGACCGTTGGTCCACAGGTATACAAGCCGACGAGTTTTTCGTTGAGCGGGTGAAATTCTTGGAGCGAGCGTGTCGCGGTATTCCAGAGTTTGAGCATAAAAAAATTCTATCGGATATTTCAAAAAAGAAACAGGGCAGGCACGAGGCCTGCCCCTACGAACCGTTTATTTCACTTTTGCTTCTAATGCGTCCAATCGTGCTTTTAATTGATCGTTCTCTGTTTTCAACTCTTTGATGGAGTTGAGCATCGTCCACATGATCGGATCATTGTTGACCTGGAGATAGCCATCGCTGTTTGTCGTGACGGCTTCCGGGACGGCCTTTTGAACACGTTGAGCGACCACACCGATGTACGTCTGGTCGGAACCAAGATGTTCCGCGTTGTCTTTTTTGTAGTTGTACGAAACCGGCTGAATCCCCATCAAATCTGATAATCCGCGAGAAAAATCACCATGGACATCCTTGAGTCGCGCATCAGAGTAAACGGCCCAGGAACCACCTCCTGGCTTCGCCGCTGTCCCGTTGACCATGGTCAGGTTGGAGACACCGCCATTCCCGAGCGTTAACCCACCCGTATCGATGTAGACGTTTCCATTTTGGTTGACGTAGAGAAGATTTTTCCCAATCGTGCCATCCGCATTGTACGCACCGACGTTAAACGCGCGACCGGCGAGATTTGGGATCCCTGCAACAAGCGTGCTTGGTTCAAGGAAGAGACCCCATCGACCAACGCCACCCTTTGCACCCGCATTAAAGTTATCGAAATTGCGCGTGATCATCGGAGCGGTGTTGGCAGATTCTTCAATACCGCGTGTGCCATCAAGCTGAACCGATCCGCTTGTCTGTACACCGATTCCATTTGTCTGAGACAGATACGTGTAGATGCCGTAGTTCCCGTCATAGAAGAGACCACCGGCCGTGCCTGCGGTGTTTCCACCGACACTGTAGGTTCCCATTGATGAACCGTAGTTTAGTGCTCCGTATGATGCACCCTGGTTAAAACTCCCGGCATAGCTTGCGCTGGTAAAATATCCTCCATACGACGCACCCGTCCCCTTTACGCCGTAACTTGCGCCCGTAAAATCGCCACCGACGGATCCGCCGGATCCTTTCACGGCAACGCCTGTCGAAGTATCCGTAGCTGACGCAAGAACGCCGTAATAGCGACCCGTCGCATCAACACCACGAGAAAAACCGGTGAACTGACCACCAATACCCGCATTGTATCCAGACACAGCAATACCAGCACCATTTGATGTCGCAAGAACACCGTAATTCGTCCCTTGTGCATTGATCCCTGTTAGTCCGCCAGCGGCAATAATCGATGTGCCTGCGGAATTCGCATTGACGCCAAATGTTGAACCACTAAAGTAACCGCCCTGTGCACCACCTTGGCCGCTCACGGCAATTCCGCCGCCGCCAACCGTCGCGTCAACGCCATAACTTGAACCGTACGCGATCAAGCCTTTGTTTCCTCCGTTTGCAGAAACACCATATGTTGACCCGCTAAAATAGCCACCATTATTCCCACCAGCACCGTACACGGCAGTACCTCCAACAACCGTGGTCGCATAGAGGCCATATGTTGGACCCATTGTGCTTACCCCCGTGCTATTCGATGTAATCGATGCGCCAATGATATTGCCATACGCACTAATCCCATAACTCTGTCCCGAAAATGCACCACCTGTCTGTTGCCCAGTTCCGGAAACACCTGTACCACTTCCACCCCCACCCCAACCACTCACACCAATAGCATTTCCTTTTGCGCTAATGCCGTAAGAGGTTCCACTGACAGATGCCCCATAAAAACCACCGGAAACGCTAAAGGCATTCAACCCGCTTGCGAACGTTGGATCTGAATACGTCACGGATAACGGACCGGTCATTGCATCACCAGCTTTTTGGACGTAACTCCCAGATGCACCGGTTAAATCTGTCCACGCGGAAATGCAATCAGACGGGCCAGTGCCCGGATTGAAGCAGAATCTGTCCGCCTGAACACGGCCATCTATACCGTTCACGGGGGTGTATGGCGAAATCGCATTTACATTTATGCCACCGTTAACGTTGAGTTTGAAAGGTGACTGTGTGCTCCCAGCTCCACCCCAATTCCCAAAATTATAATTTGAGGTCGAGCTCGCATTGACCTGAAATTGATCACCGGATGTTAAACGAATAATGCCGTGTTGTTGAGCCGAACCCGTGCTATTCAACCACAATGGTCCAGGCACATTACAGAGCTGTGGTTCGGCAATTGACTTTCCTGTGACATCGTTCCCGCAAAAGACGGCTGGTCCGTTGAATCCGGCATACGTCATAACCGGAAACGCTAACACAATTGCGATTGCAATAATGTTTTGAGGTGAAAGCAATTTCATACCGCAAAATTATATCACACAATTAAAAAACCCGTGTTGACACTTTGTCAGCACGGGTTGAGTTTCACGATGTCAGTTGCAACTGCCGGCGTAGATCCCGGCCTTCCCCGATCCCGGACCGATATGTCCGGCCAGGAACCAGGTCGACCCCGGCGTCGGATCTGCCCACACGAACGAGGGCAGGAACGATCCAGCGATCGAGTACGTGGGCGGCGGCGAGATCTGATCCACGGTCGTGACGTGGATCGTCGACACCGTTGAGTAGTAGCTCAGGGTGATCGCCGTTCCTGCGTACTTGGAGTACACGGGTCCGACGATCGGCGCGTTGGGATCTGCCGACGTGTAGCTCACGGCCGACCAGGTGCTCATGGCGCTCGTCAGATGATAGATCGTGTTCGTGTAACCGCTGCCGGCCACACAACTCACGTACAGATCATTCGGACTCGTTCCATGAATCTGACCAACCTGCGTGCATCCCGTCGGTGCGGCGATTTCCGTCCACGACGTTCCGTTGAAGAACATCACGAACCCGGCGACTTGCGTGGGCGTCGAGTCCATGTAGTAACCGGGAACATAGACGTGGCTCGAATCGAGCCCCCAAACCTTCCCGACCAATGCGCGGTACGGGTAGAGCGAGGAGGCCTTCGGGAGCGACTGCTTGACCCAGCTCGTTCCGTTATTGTGCCACACGATACTCTCGCCGATCTTCCAACCGACGAGATATTTATCCGACTCCCCGTTCCCCCAAATACCTCCAAAGTCCAACGCGGAGGGCGCCGTAACGTCCTTCATCCAGACTCCAGAGACTTTGTGGTACAGGATGCCACGCGACGCGCCGTGCCCTGCGACCCAGATGCTCGCGTCGTTCATGCCCCAGATTCCACGCGTGTCCATCGGATCGTCGAGGTTTTCAGGCGAGGTATCGACCTCTTCCTGCACCCAGGACGTTCCGTTGTAGTGCGCGACGGCACCGTGGCTCGATGCGCCGACCGTGGCGTAGATGTTCGACAGGCTCGTCCCCCAGATTCCGCTGAGGGCCTTGATGTCGTACTTCCCCGTCGAGGTCGTGAGCTGGAGGTCGTGAAACCCCTTGTCCATCGTCCACGACGAATCGTCGCATTTGAACGACCCGTGAGCGACCGTTCCCGTATCCGCGGTGCCGGTATCGACGACGCCCGTGTCGGGCGTGCCGGTATCGACGACCGTCGAATCTGCCGAATCGGTGCCGGTGTCTGCCGGCGGGACGTAGGTGTCGGGGCTGCCGGAATCCACGATCGTGGTGTCCGGGGTGCCCGTGTCGACCGGCGGGACGTACGTATCCGGCGAACCGGTATCGACGACCGTCGTGTCGGGCGAACCCGTATCGACCGGAGGTACGAACGTGTCCGGGATGATGACATCCGGGAGCGCCGTGTCGGGCGAACCCGTATCGACCGGCGGAACGAAGGTGTCCGTCGACATCGTATCCGGCGTGCCGGAATCGACATCCGTGTCGACCGGAGCATCCGTGGGGACGCTCGTGTCGACGTCGGAATCCTTCTGCGTACAGCCCGTCGAAGACAGGACGCACGGCGACGAGTCCGGATCTGCATCCGAGACGACCGTTTCGGCCGTCCCACTGTCGTTCGTATCCGGCGTCAGCGTCTCACCCGAGGGGGTGGACGAGCAGCCGATGGCGAACGTGACGAGAAACATGACAGAGATGAACCAGGCCTCGGCGGCCCGGCTCTGAAAAAGCCGTCGAGTCATGGAGCACCTCGTTATTGCAACTGACAGGTTGTGAAAGGACTCTCATCAGCCGAATTGCCGACGAGATCGCACCTCATCCTCTATCAGGTGCACGATGAGTTCAAAATACACGAAAAATGGGTTTTTGTCAATATGGGGCGCGTCAAGACCGCCGTGTGGATAAATGAAAAATCGTTCGATGTGGTATCATTCGCGTATATGGAACTCGAAGCAAGATCAACCAGTCGACGAATTCTCGCAGGGCTCGCGATCGTCCTTGTCATCACGGCTTTTGTCCTCGTTGGACTCAACGCTCTGATGAAACAGCAAGGCAAAGCCCCAATCATCTCCAATCCGTTCAATCAACAAGCGGCAGATGATTCGTATATCAAGGGCTATACCGCAGCACGTGCAAAATACACGCAACTTTGCCCATTAGCTCAAACGTCAGACCCACATACCCTGACCGCAACAATCACCTCCGTTGGTTCGGGAAAGATTGACGTGAAGCCAACAAATCTGGATACAGATCCCCTGGTTGATCACGTCGCGGATCTTCGTTCGATCACCGTCAGCGCAAACACAACGGTCACAAAACAAAGCAACGTTTCTCCGGAAGATTTTGCGAAACAGCTCCAAGCATTCCAAGCACAGACAGCAAAAAACACCACAGGAACGCCAACGGCATTACCTGCGCCAGTTGTTTCCGCCAACGCATCAACAAGTGATCTTAAAGTCGGTCAAACGATTATGATCAAAAGCGCTTCAGAGGTTCGACTTCTCGAAACCATCCCAGCGACATCGATTACGATTCTCAATTAATCGTTTTTCTCTTGTTGTTTCTCATCGCGGCGATTTCCCTCGTCGCGATGTTTGTTTTTAGATGTTTCTTCGCCCTTTTGAATGGAAGACTTTCGCTGTCCATCCAGATGTTCGATTTTGGTATTGAGATGTTCGATCTCTGCATCCATCTCTGTGGAAGAAACAACGTCCTGTTTTAAAAGATGAACATGCTGTTCCTTGAGCGTCCCAAGCTTTTCATCCATCTCTTGTCGCGTTGATGTTGCGAGTGCGTCGTTTTCATCAATCTGCGAATCCAGGCTTGTTTCGATGTTTTTGATAACATCTTTGGTCACTGGCTTGTGCTTGGACTGCATGACTTGCTGTTCTTTGACACGACGCTCGAGATGCTTGATGCCAACGCGAGCTTTTTGTTCCGGATTGGTTGCCATGGACGTCTCAACCGTCTCGAGCGCGGTGCGAACGCTATAAAGCGGATGATCTGGCGTGACATCTTCGGAGTTATACGCGTAAACACCGGTTGCACCGCTCATGAGCGAGACTGCCGTCAAACCACCCACGGCAACCTTCCACCCCTGAATCCACCATGTTCCATGACCAGATTTTTGCTTGAGTTGCTTTTCGAGCGAACGCAAAAACGCTGGGCTCGGATCAGCCTTTTGTCCCAGATGTTTCAATTTTCGCTCCAAAAGCCAGTTGGTCATAACGCTTAATACCTGAATCGCTTATTTTTGTTTCAGAATCTTCTTGAGCTCCTTGAGGACGCGATGCGCCTGGACCCGCAGGGCACCGGCGTTTTTCCCAACTTCGGCCGCAATATCCTCATAGGACCAGCCTTCCAGGTACTTTTTACGCACCAAATCCGCACTTTCTGCATCGAGTTTGCCAACGGCATCCAAGAGCCGGCGTTCGTCGTAATTCGTCGCCAAACGATCTTGGACGTCATCACGATCCCACAACGTGTTCTCGATCTCCTCCAAATCCACGCCTGGCCGCTCTTTTTGCAGTTGATTAATCAGGTGATTGCGAGCAATCGTCAAAATCCAGGATGTCGCGCTAATGGCTGGATCGTAGCGATCAAAAGCATTAAACGCCTTTAAAAAGACGTCCTGCGTCAGATCTTCTGCCACCTCTTTTTTTCCGCCAACGCGATAAAACAAAAACCGATACACGCGTTTGACGTGTTCGCGATAAAAATCAGGAAAGTGTTTTTTATCCATTTGGCAAAAACAGCATGACCAACAATGGGATTGTCAGCCACAAGCTTCGTCCAGCGTCACCTAAAAAGATGGTTTTTGTCAATCCAGAGAGTCCACTAGCCATCTCCGACGGCAACAACGTGAGCGTGAGACTGATGAGCAACCCAACTTGCAGAACGCTGAGCAGCGATGTCTGCCACCAGCGCGACGAGCCGCCAAGCGCGCTCATCAACGAACGACGAAAGAATTGAAAGAAGGTCAACGTAAAAATCAGCAAAAAGACCGCAAGCTTCGCGTACGTATCTGGAATATGTGCCGCATGTGCCGCGATATCGAGATACGGAACGTTGATTGCCACGGCAAACGCAACATACGACGCCAAGAGAATGCCGGAGATGCGATCACGTCCGAGCGAAATGCCGTAGAGAATGGAACCGATTAACAGCGCACCAATAATGAAGACGTCAAAACCGGCAACCGAACTGCCGAATGACGTAAGGAGCGTGGAAGTAGCCATGTTTTAGCATGATATCACAGACCGTTTTTTCGCAATTCTTCGAGCGCCTTTTTTTGATCCTTCGTTGGTTTGTGTGGAACGATCGGTTGGACCGTCACGAGATGATCACCGCGACCATTTGATCGCAAGAAAGGAAATCCTTTTCCGCGAATCTTGAATACCGTTCCTGGCTCTGTGCCATCTGGAATCTTGAGTGAGCCTTTGCCATCCACTGTTTCGATCTCGACTTCACCGCCAAGTGCGAGCATGGAAAATGCAACCTGCGCCGTTGAATGAATATCACTCTGTTCGCGTTCAAAGATCGGATGCGATTTGACGCGAATATGAATGTACAAATCGCCCGGTTTACCGCCTGCACCCGGATGCTCCCCTTCGCCTGCGACTTTCAACGTCTCACCATCCGCAATGCCTGGCGGAACATCAACGGACATTTCTTTTTGTTTGCGCTCAACGCCAGATCCACTGCAGTGCTTACAGATTTTCGATGGCTTGGAACCTTTTCCCGCACAATCGGAACATACCACCGCGCTTTGCATGGTGCCAAACATCGTGCGGACATTTTGCACGACCTGTCCTCGACCACCACACGTTTTACAGGTTTCCATGTTTGCGCCAGGTTCCGCGCCCGATCCTTTACAGATGTCACACGCGTCGTGCTTAAAAAGCTTGATGGATTTTTTAACGCCATTCACGGCATCTAAAAACTCAATGAGCAAATCCGTTTCAATATCACGACCACGCGCCGGACCACGCCCACGTCCGCCACCCATCCCAAACATATTGCCGAGGATGTCACCAAAATCACCCAAATCATCCATGTTGATATTGAATCCATCAAAACCCGCGCCTGGATTGCCGCCACCCATGCCACCATTTTCAAACGCCGCCGATCCAAATTGATCGTACTTGGTGCGTTTTTCTTTATTGCCAATCACCTGATAGGCCTCGTTGAGATCTTTAAACTTTGCTTGATCTCCACCTTTATCCGGATGATGCTCGTGCGCTAAACGACGAAATGCTTTTTTGATTTCGTCTTCAGTCGCATTCTTTTGCACGCCAAGAATGGCGTAGTAGTCTTTTGAGGGCATGAATTCCTATTTCGCGCCGTCTTTTGGTGCTTCGTAGCGCATCTTTTCCCACTGTTGGATCGTTTGCTGAAGAACGTTCACGAGTTCCTGCGCGGTAAAGCGGTTGAGGAACAAGCGTGAGACGAGCTGTGCTGGCTGACCAGCGGTGTTGACGTGGCTAAAAAAATCAATTGCAACATCGCGTTCCTGCGACGTGACGCTAAACGCGTTGGCGTAGCGGCCCATCAATTGATCGGTTTCACCATGAACGTTGAATGGCTTTGGCTGTGCGGCCTGTGGCTGTTGTTCAGACATATTTTTGTTTGTTTGGAATGATTGAATATTAGAACCGTGCGGGTGACAGGCGAATGGGGGTCCCCCGGTCCACGCGCAGGTGAGCACCGACGCGAACCGAGCATGGACTGGGGGAAATTCGACTGGCGGGACCCGCAGACGAACTATTCTGCCTGTTTAAACTCCCCTTCTTGCGCACCATCATCTTTCTTTTCCTCTGACGGCGCGTCACCGGATGGTGGTGGCGTTGTTGCCGTGTCGTTTTGTTGTTTCTTGTACATGGCTTCGCCGATCTTTTGCGCCGCTGTGGCAAGTTCATCGCCTGCTTTGCGAATCGCTTCGACGTCGTCTGTGTCTTTCACCTTTTTCAAGGCTTCGATCTTTTCTTCGACGATCTTTTTGTCTTCCTCGTTCGCGTCTTTCGTTTCCTTCATCATCTTTTCGGTCGTGTAGATCATGGTCTCGGCCATATTCTTGGCTTCGATCAAATCTTTGCGCTTTTTATCTTCCTCGGCGTGGAGCTCGGCATCTTTCTTCATCTTTTCGATGTCTTCCTTGGAAAGATTCGTGCTGGCTGTGATGGTGATTTTCGCTTCTTTGTTCGTTCCCTTGTCGAGCGCTTTGACGTTTAAGATGCCGTTCGCATCGATATCAAACGCGACATCGATTTGCGGGACACCACGTGGCGCCATTGGAATGCCGGACAGTGTGAAGCGACCAAGGCTGCGATTATCCACGGCCATTTCGCGTTCACCCTGCAACACATGAATCTCAACAGACGTCTGACCATCCGCGGCGGTTGAGAAAATTTGCGACTTGGATGTTGGGATCGTTGTGTTGCGTTCGATGATTTTTGTCATCACGCCACCAAGCGTCTCAAGGCCAAATGACAATGGCGTCACATCAAGGAGAAGAAGTTCGCCTTTGATGTCGCCCTGCAAATTTCCGGCCTGAACGGCGGCACCAACGGCCACGACTTCGTCCGGGTTCACGGAAATGTTTGGTTTTTTGCCAAAGAATTTTTCCACCGTCTGTTGAACGAGCGGCATGCGCGTCATTCCGCCGACGAGGATAACATCATTGATGTCAGATGCGGAAAGCTTGGCATCAGCAAGAGCTTTTTTGCACGGTTCAAGCGACTTTTCGATCAAGTCACGCGTTAACTCTTCGAGTTTGGCGCGCGAAATCTTGAGCATTAAATGTTTTGGACCGGTTGCATCGCTCGTGATGAACGGCTGATTAATTTCCGTTTCCATCGCGCTCGAGAGTTCGATTTTTGCTTTTTCAGCGGCTTCCTTAATGCGTTGGAGCGCGAGATTGTCCTTCGACAAATCGATGCCATCGCTCTTGCGGAATTCATCAACGATCCACTTGATGATGATCTGATCAAAATCATCGCCACCAAGATGCGTGTCGCCATTCGTGGCTTTCACTTCCACCGTATTTTGGCTTGTTACGGAGTCGTATGCGATTTCAAGAACGGACACATCGAATGTTCCACCACCCAAATCGTACACCACGATTTTTTCATCCTTCTTCGTATCAAAACCGTAGGCCAATGCCGCGGCGGTTGGCTCGTTGATGATGCGGAGAACTTTCAAACCCGCGATTTCACCGGCAACTTTCGTCGCTTGGCGCTGTGAGTCATCAAAGTAGGCTGGGACGGTGATCACCGCTTCCGTAATCTTTTCACCAAGACGCGCTTCTGCATCGGCCTTCAATTTCTGAAGAACCATGGCGGAAATTTCTTCGGCCGAATATTCCTTGCCACCCATCACGATGCGCACGCCGTCGGCTTTTTGCACGACTTTGTACGGCAACCACTTTAAATCACGTTGCACCTCCGCATCATCCCATCGGCGGCCAATGAGACGTTTGATGCTAAAGAGCGTGTTCTCTGGATTCACGACGCCTTGGCGCTTGGCGATTTGTCCGGCGAGACGTTCCCCTGTCTTTGACGTTGCCACAACAGACGGCGTTGTCTTTGCGCCTTCTGCGTTTTCGAGCACCTTTGGCTGACCGCCTTCGATGACGGCCATGCACGAGTTGGTTGTTCCAAGATCAATTCCGAGAATTTTTGCCATAGAGATTATTTTATTTATCGTTCACTTCGATTTTAATGGTTTTTGCTTTAGGGAGTTCAGCTTTGGGAATGCGGATTTTGAGGATGCCGTTTTCAAATGAGGCGGTCGCATCTTCGCCTTTCACACCTTGTGGCAAGGCAATCTGTCGCATAAACGAGCCGGAGCGAATTTCTTTGCGGTAATAATTTTTATCATCGACTTCCGTCTTACGCTCTGACGAACCTTTGATCGTGATCACGCCGTTTTCAATATTGAGTTCGACGTGTTTTGGATCAACACCTGGTAATGATGTTTCCACCACCACCGTATCTTGCGCATCGTAGACATCAATTGCTGGGATGAGTCCATTTCCCCCGCGTGTTGGCGCTGGGAATCCGTCCATGAACTTTTCGATCCCGTTGATGGAGTCAAAGAAGGGAGACCATGGAATGAGAGACATATGTGTTGGTTATTTTGCTTTTGAAACGATCACACGCGTGGGACGAAGCAGCTTCCCATTGAGTCGCCAGCCGCTTTGCATGACGCGGACGATGGCATGCTCTGGCTTGTCGCTTTCTTCTTCACCGGCGGCTTCGTGGAGCATCGGATCGAATGCGCCGTCCGTTGGAACGTGCTCCAGACCAATGTCTTTGAACGCGTTTTCCCAGATTGTTTTCACGGCATTGAGTCCAACGACCCAGTTCGCAAGACGCTTACGATCGTCTTCCGGCAAGTTGGAGAAGTCTGGTGTAAAGGTCATCGCGATCTCGTACTGATCAATCGCGGGAAGAAGATCTGAGAGAAGACGTTCGTTGGCGTACTTGGAGAATTCTGATTTTTCTTTGTCCGCATCTCGTTTGAGATTGGCGTAATCGGCCTGTGCCCGTTTCCATCCGGCTAAATAATCCGCACACTTTTCACAACCACTCGCATTGGGCGAGGAGACCTCGCCCCTACGGGAATCATTCATCACTTCGTCGTTTGTGTTTTGTTGGTTTTCGTCCATAGGTTTAGATGATCATGAGTTCGGAGAGAGCGGACAACAGCGCATAGCCTCTGGCGTAGTCGAGCCGCATGGGCCCCAAAATGCCGATGAGCGTTGCGTTGGGAAGCGTCATGAGAATTGATCCACACGCGTTTCCAAATGGGCACTCCGCACCAATCAGCGCCGTTGGCTCGGCAAAGGTGACGCGTCGCGCACGATGCAAAATGTCATCCATGCGATCGAGCGCTTCACCCAGCGACACCATGCGCTGCCAGTCGCGAAATTCCGATTGTGCAAAGAGATGTGAAAGTCCGGTGTAATAGGTGTCCGCTTCACCGAGACCGAGGAGTACCGCGTTGCCGATAAGGTCGGCGGATTTTTTGGCAAAGAGTTTTGCGCGGATCGTTGGGTCACTGGATTGCGCCATGGCTTCCTCCAGTTCCTGTCGCGCTTTTTTTGCGAGCGTCTTTTTTGGCATGAGCTCGTCGACGTAGAAACGATATCCTTTTTCCGTTGGAATGCGTCCGGATGACGTGTGCGGCTGAGTGATGTATCCCGCTTCTTCGAGTTCCACGAACCAGTTGCGGACCGTTGCCGGACTCACGTCCAGTTTCCGCGCATCAACCAGATGCTGCGAACCAACCGGTTCGCCGGTTTCGACCACATCCTCGACGACATGCGCGAGAAGTTGTTTCAAATGGTCGTCCATAGTGTTAGCAGTCTACAATCTCGACTGCTAACGCGTCAAGAGCGCTACCTTAGGCGTAAAAGTGGCTGAGGATATCGAATGATTTGTGGCTTAAAATGCATTTTGAATGTCGAATACCCTTTCCATTCCTGTGGATCGCCCGGTGCCCAGATGATATCCAAATCCGCAAACCGTATCTGCTCTTTTCGGCAATGCTCAAACCACGCACACATCATCCCAACACCCACCGAGCTTTTGCGCACCTCCGGAAGGATGAATGATGCAAGATGGATTGAACCAAAAATTTCCGGCACATCAACCACGGCAAGTGCGGCAACAATCTTTTTTGGATTATTTTGCGGATGCGCCAAAAAGACGCGAACACGCTCTCCATGTCGCGGAACTGATTCTCGCACACGATCTTGGAATCGTTTTGGGAATTCCGTCTGCATGACATCCTGACCAATACATTCCGTGATCATCACATCTGTTTGACGCAACCACAACGTTCGATGGCGCTTTGCATGCGATCCCCAGCCCTGCCAATAGCCATCTTGCGTGACATCAATATATCCGGTTTGTTGTGTTGTAAACGCAAATGGACTTTTCATCCAGCCAGCTGGAGTCTCAATCTGACGCATCGGTTGCCATAACAAGATCCGTTTTGTCTGCTCATCCGGCAAAGGCGGCTCTTCACTGGTCCGTCGCAGAAACTTCAACGGTCCAATCTTCCATGCCAAACCCGGAATTCCTTTCGCATCCGTCATCACGCTAAAGGCGGGATTCTTGCCAAATTCACGCTGGAGATACGCCGGATTTGTGCGATATGGAATGTAGTCCGGTGATGGCGGTCTTTGCGCGAGCATCACACGATTCGTCAGCTCAATCCACTCCTTTGAAATGGAAAAGACCTGTCTCATCGCAGACATTGCGGTCGCATCCGCATACAAATTCGCCAGAAAAATTCCGGACGGCGACAAATGTTGTGCGACAGAGGTAAAAAATGCCGCTGTCGAAACATCGGCGGGCACATCGCTCCCATCAAACAAATCCATGATGATCAAATCATAGACATCCGTCATGTGTGATAAGCGCGTGTACGCATCACCAATGAGCAGATTCGGCATGTGCTTTTCCGTCACCAAATGAAATCGTTTGATGAGCTGAACCATCACGTCATCCATTTCAATCACATCCAGTGAGGCACGCGGATATTTATTTCGAATCACTGACACGGCGGAACCCGTCCCCAGTCCAAGCATCAAAATCCGATTTGGACGAAACAGTGGATCGAGTTTGCGCAATGCATTCGTCCAGAGCTTACGTATAAACCACCCGGATTGCGTTGTCCCTTTTACGCTGGTTCGCCAATCGCCAAACGAACGCGTACACACAATCTCGCCGTTGAGCGCGGATGGGATGGTGTGGTGTTCAAAAAACCAACTCATGGGATGAGATACACAAAAACGGAATCTCGTTTTGCGGCAACGGGGACAGTTGGCAGGACGAATGCGTTTGTCACAATCTTTGTGCCTGATGGCAACTCGGTGATCAGTTTATTCCAGACACGCTGAACGGTCTGTGGAAATAAATACAACATCACCACATCCGTTTCCTTGGGCAAGGTGTATCGAAAGAGGTCCGCACACACAAATTGAACGCGCGATTCATGACGAAAGAAGGCGGAAATTTTTGACATCACGACCAACACAGGATTGAGCTCGACACCCGTCGCATGCGCACCGCGTTGAGCGGCCGCAAAACAAATATCACCCATCCCAGAGCCAAGATCGACAATACGCATTCCTTGTGTGACACCGCCAAGATCCAACATGACATCGATCGCTGATTTTTTTGACGGGACAAACGGCGCGATATGCATGCAGTACAACTGAAACATGGCGTACA
>CAITMG010000045.1 GCA_903893445.1 Candidatus Uhrbacteria bacterium
AATCGATCCAACAAAGAATGATCTCGGTCTCGATATGACACGTTTCACGCATGGATTTGGCATGATGCAAGCGACCTTTCAAGGGAGCTGCGCACAATTCACCAAGGATCACTGCTTTACTCCACGCGACATGACCGATCCGTTCAATCAAATCAACATCGGTTTGTATATCATGCAACAAGATTTACAATTTGCGACCAAAAAAACAGGCTCAACAAACCTCATGGATCCCAAAACAGCCGAGTGGACGTGGTGCGCCTATGCCAGCGGGATCGGTGGCGCATGGGAATGTGGAACCAAAAATAAAGACGCTGCCGCGCGTATCGCCGAAACGCTCGCTTGCAATAATGATAATCCAAAATTATCCTTAAAAAATATCGGGTACAGCGTTTGCCGCGGTGACTACGGCGCAACGCGCGAAGAGTGCCAAAAAACCGCAGACACAATCATTGCCGCAAATACCGCAGCGACTGACGTCAAAGATAAAAAACACCCACTTGATTGCGCAATGCCGTGCTATTCGTATCCACAGCTCGTCATGCAGGGCGATGCTTGTGATCCAAAAAACAATAAAGGAAAAACCTGCCCGCCCCTAACACCATGGGCAGAGTACCGGTCCTATGTCGCCTCACATCCGAAACAACCGTAACATCAAAGGGATCGCCTCTCTTTTTCTCACAACGCTGTTGTTCTTTTTTGCGACACCGGCATTCGCCATCTGCTGTAAATGCCACACAAAAGCAGCACCATCCGACAACCTCTGTTTAACAGATACGGCTGCAACGGACTGTGCGTCGCTCTTGGCGAAAAACGCTGCCAACAAGGCGCTAGACACCATCACCTGCGACCCCGCACCAGCCGCACCTGACGTTTTTGATGAAACGACAAAATGTAAACCACTCTCCACCGGTGGATCCGCCATGTGTACCGCAGGTCCGGTGAGCGCCGTCAGCTACACCGCACCCCCAGCCACCGCAGCCGCACCAACAATCACAACTGTCGCAAGCGTTCCGTTGGAACTGGGCGTTCCAATTCCGGGACTCACCTTTTCGAAAAATTTCGTTGCAACAAATGGAAATATCGAAATTCCATTTTTAGCACAATATCTTTCCGCTATTTACAACTATCTCCTCGGCATCGTCGTCATCACCGCGGCCGTCATGATTGTGTATGGTGGATTTAAATACGTCCTCTCCTCGACCGTCGCTGGCGTCCAAAGCGGCAAAGATGTCATCTCTGATGCGATCGTCGGTCTTGTCGTGCTTCTCAGCTCTGTCACAATTCTCTCAGCAATCAATCCAGCAACCACGCAATTTCAATCATTGAAAATTAAAATCGTCGATCCGGTCCCTTTTGCGCTGGAACACAACATGGATCATCCAGGACCTCATGATTTTGAAGGTACAAGCGGCGGCGGTGCCGGCACCCCACTTGCATCCGTCGAAGGACGCCCGAATTACAAACCGCGCGATTGGAGCATGAAGACTTCAGATTATCCTGGTCTAGATTCAGACGGATCCTGCAATCCAACTGCAGGGGTCAAAGCGTACGATTTTAAACAAGGGGGCGATGAGTGGGGCAGTCAACCAGGCGGCTCCCTGAGACTCTGCAGCAAAACCACGATCGCCGATGATCCGACGAATACAAAAAAAGAAACCGAGTATGTATTTTTTAACAGCACCGGGCATGACGGGAACGGGAGCCCAGCACCTCCGTGCTGTGTGAGTTATCAGGATTCCGCATGCGGCGCATCCTCTGCCGCAATTGTCATGAATGCATACGGAGAACCAATCACGCCCGGCATCATGGGCGAACAGATCATCCGCGCCGGCGCCAGACACTGTAACTACGCTGGTTTTCACCCAAGTTTCGCGATGTCAAAGTACCCAGATTTTGAAATCAAAAATAACTATAACAAAGCCAATCTTGTCGCAGATCTCAAAGCCGGTTATCCAAAGGAATTTCTCTGTAGCGGATGCCACATGAAAACAATTGAGATCGTCGGCCGTACACCACATCCCGAACTATTTTCCAAAGACGATTCATGGGGCGGTCATTACATGGTTCTTACCGGAGTATACACAGATGGAAATTTTGCCGTTGCAAATCCTGGAAACAGTCCAATAAAAGCGCCGGACGGAAAACTCGTTCCTTACGACAACTGGATCAGCCAAGATGAAGTCATGAGCAGTCGCGTAGGGATCGTGAACATTGTTCGTAAAGATGGTGCAAAAATTAAAGCCTGCCAATAAAAAATATGCGCCGTCCCCTCTTATTCTTTCCTTTCATTACAGCGCTATTTTTTCTATTTCAAACGCCAATCGCTTTCGCTGATTGTTGTTTATGTCACCCAAAAAGCGATCCGCTCACCAACCTCTGCATCACGGATCCAACAAATGGCTGCACAGACGTATTAACAAAAAACTCCGCAAATAAAGATTTGGTTGATGGCGTGATCTGTGAAAATCGAAAACTAAACGATGCAACGGAATGCACGCCAGTTGGAAAAGGATCAGCATCCGCCATCTGCCAACAAGGACCAGTCGCTGCACTGAACTATAAAGCCGCAACACAAAATGCTCAGTTTTCACAGATTCCAGGAACACCGCCCACACAAAACATTCAAATTCCAAACCTGACCTACAGCTCAAATTTGACGGTCAACAATGGAATGATCGAAATCCCCTATCTCGCACAATTTATTACCGCAGTCTACAACTACCTGCTTGGAATTGGCACTATTGCCGCTGCGATCATGTTCGTATTTGGCGGCTTTAAATATCTCATGTCCGCAACTGTCCAAGATGTAAAAAATGGAAAAGAAATTATCATCGATGCACTCACCGGACTTGTCGTTCTCATTAGTGCCATGACGATCCTCCAGGCCATCAATCCAGCCACAGCTGTCACACAATCGCTCAAGATAAAAAACGTTCTTCCAGAAAATCCAAATACACAGCTTGACGGAAGTCAGATGACATCGGACGTAAAAACGCAAGACGGAGGAGGTGTCACCGTTGGTGATCCAAACGGTCCCTGCCCGTTTACACTAACAAATCCGCTCATTTTTCCAGGAAAGCTCCCGCTGGTAAACGGTCACGCAGCAGCCGTATTTGACGATCCGCGAAACGTCGAATTTTGGCAAAAAGCAAAAGAAGTCATTAGCGGCGCAACCGTTTCCGATCGTATCGCTCAGGCAGGCTTATTAGCCGCGCAATGCAAAGTCTATCTGGGTCATTGCGGTCAAACAGCTGGAACAATGTGGGCTCTTGCGGGCGTCGGAGACGGCTCCTGTCTGGATCCAAAAAACAAAAAAATCTGCGACTACTCAACAATGCCGCGAACCGAAAAATCTTTTCCAAACAAGTACATGGTCTACTTTCGGGATACACGCTGCGATCACGAATCGTGCGGATGCTATAACCAAAAAGCCCCCTGCGACACCTTTATCCCCGACTGCGTCAATGATCAATCCGCCGCCTTGAAAAAAGCGAATGATTTCGTATTGGCTGCGGTACAAAACAACGAAGTCAAAGATTATCCAGATTCATGGCTCACACAGCTTAAGCCGGGAGATCTTATTCAGGTCTACAACGGAAATAAAAGCTGCGGAGGGGGTCATTCAACGATTTTTCTGGGATGGGACCATCCAGGAGTCGCCAAGGTCATCACGGGTCAAATTGGCGCAGTTACGAGCATCGGAACGGAATGCTTGAGCGCAAAAGGATGCAATGGTCCACCGATCATGGATCGCGTCATGTCACCAAAGAGCTAACCATATGCCCAAACCCTCTGGCCCAATCTACGCCTGTGCAAAATGTGACGCCCAAACCAGCAAATGGACCGGGCGTTGCTTAGAATGTGGAGCCTGGGGTTCGCTCAAAGAAGCCGAATCCGCAGAATCCGCTCCAGAACGAAAACATGATTTTTCCAAAACAAAATCCGGAGCACTGACACGCTTTTCCGCAGACACCGCAAAAAGCGCACCCGCGACACCAACGCGCTGCGCACCAATCGATCTCGTCCTAGGCGGTGGTCTTGTTGCTGGTTCCGTGACACTCATTGCCGGCGAACCAGGCATTGGAAAATCCACATTGCTTTCCCAAGCGGCAATCGCGATCGCCGCATCAGGTCGACGCGTCATGTACGTGACGGGCGAAGAGTCTCCCGCGCAAATTCGCCGACGATTGGAACGGCTCTCAGATAAAATCCCTGACGGACTTCTTTTTCTCGACGATACAGACGCGCAAGTGATTGCCGCAACCATTGCCAACGAACGACCAGACCTCGCCATTGTCGATTCCATTCAAAGCGTTCGCCTTTCCGATGTGAACGGTGATGCCGGCAGTGTGACGCAGGTCAAAGCCTGCGCCGCAACCATTACCGAAGCCGCAAAAAAATCCCACGTGCCCGTTGTTTTTGTTGGTCAGGTCACAAAAGACGGCGATGTCGCCGGTCCGCGTGTCCTCGAACACCTTGTTGATGCTGTCTTGTACCTCGAAGGCGACAAGGATCATCGCTATCGCATTTTGCGCGCGCTCAAACACCGTTTTGGCTCTACGGACGAAACCGCATTACTCACCATGTCGGAACGCGGAATGGAACCCGTCGAAGATCCGTCCAGCGAACTCTTAAAAGATCGCGCAACAAATACCGCTGGATCGGCAATTGGGTGTATTATTGAGGGGCATCGTCCAATGCTCATCGAGCTTCAGGCGCTCGTTTCCCCAGCCGGATACGGCACACCGATCCGTCGCGCGACCGGCGTTGATCCGCAACGCCTGGGAATGCTTCTTGCCGTGATTGCGAAACGTGCGGGCATCTACGCGCTTGATAAAGACGTCTACGCCAATGCCGCAGGAGGTATTGATGCGCGTGATCAAAGTGTTGATCTCGCTGTTGCCGTCGCGATCGCAAGTGCGGTGAAAGAAAAACCCATCGATCCTCGGACGGGCATCATCGGCGAAATCGGCTTAGCCGGGGAACTTCGTCCTATATCATTGCCGGAATTGCGCCTTAAGGAATTTGCACGCATGGGTTTTCAAAACGTCATCGTTCCAAAACGACAAGGCACACATGCACCCAAAGGACTTCACGTTATTGAAGCCGCAACACTGCGAGAAGCGTTAGACCATCTTCTTTTTTAAAAAAAATATGCCCCTTCCCATCAAAAAAATAGCCGTCAATGTGATTTTTCACATCGCGCTCCTGTACGTCAACTTTGGACTCTTTTATTCCATCGTTGCCTGCATCCACATCTGTCACGATGAAACATTCCTTGGTCGAATGCTCATCTTTATCACAACGCTCGCAACCTGGCCGGCTCACTTTTTCACCACCCGCTTGTTTTACTGATCCCCCTTTTCTTACTCTTGATGACTCGTTTGTCGGAGTTTGATGACAATCTGCTCAAGAGCCGGATATCGAGAAAGATTTGTCAGCTCTTGTGAGATCTCGCGTGCATTTGCCATAAGCTCTAAATCATCCATGCGAGCGCTTTTAAAGATCGCTTGACCGCTTTGCTGCATCCCAAGCAAATTTCCCTCTCCACGCAAACGGAGATCAGCCTCGGCAACTTCAAACCCATCGTTCGTACGCTCTAACACGCGCAAACGCTCCAAAGAGCCCGCTTCATCGGACGCAATCAACAAACAATACGATTGATACGACGAACGCCCAACGCGTCCACGCAATTGATGGAGTTGTGCTAAGCCAAATCGCTCCGCGCCCTCGATACACATCACGGTCGCCTCTGGCACATCAACACCAACTTCCACGACCGTTGTCGCAATCAACACATCAAACGCACCAGACACAAATTTTTGCATGTGTTCGTCTTTTTCTTTTGCCGGCATTTTGCCATGAACAATTCCAATCTTGAGCATGCGTAATGGCCCGCTCTGCAATCGTCGCGCCTCGGCTTCAACACTCTTCACACCAAGCGTGTCAGAGTCATCAATCAACGGACACACGATAAACGCTCGACGACCACGAGCAACTTCTTCACGAATCCGATCATACGCCAACTCGCGTCCAGAATCGCCCATCATCACCGACGTTTCAATCGGCAAACGACCGGCCGGCTTTGCGTGAATCACCGAAACATCCAAATCACCAAGCAGCGTTAATGCGAGCGATCGCGGAATTGGTGTTGCGCTCATCGAGAGCAGATGTGGAACCTTCCCATCACTGCGCGTAGACACAACCAACGTCTCACGTTGTGCAACGCCAAATCGATGCTGTTCATCAACAACCACAAGTGCCACATCTGGCGGAGACTGTCCGCGTTCAAGCAGGGCATGCGTCCCAACGATCACCATGCGTCCTTCCGCAATCCGCGCTCGGGCAACATCCGGCGACATCGGCTTTTTCTCATCCATCATCATGCGTGACGAAGACGTATAGAGCATCACAGGAATCTGATGTGGCGCCAAAAAACGATACAACGTCTCAGCATGTTGCTTTGCAAGCAGATCCGTTGGTGCCATGAGTGCCGCAGAGTGCCCACCGCGAAACACAATCGCCGCCAACATCGCGGCCACAACCGTCTTTCCACTCCCCACATCACCCTGAATCAACCGTCGCATCGGGCGAGAGACCTTCATATCACTCACCGCAGCCCACACCGCCTTTTTTTGATCATCTGTTAACGAAAACGGCAAACCGCTCACAAATGTCTTCGCAAATGGTTCGGAAAATGAAATCGGCGGAGCCCCGTGCGTATCCGCATCTGTCCGCGCCATCCGCAACGCAAGCTGATACGTGAGCAATTCACCAAATGCAAAACGTCGTCTCCCCTGTTCCGCCTCTGCCGACGTCTGCGGGCGATGGACGAGATGATATGCCCCGCCCAACGGCGGAACATGGACACGCTCTGCGATCTCACGAGGCAACCACTCTTCCGGAAAATCAACATCTTCCACCGCCGCTTTCATCACCTTGCGCAGCGTCTTTTGCGTTAACGAACCGCTCAGCGGATACACCGGGGCAACCACGCCAGCCGCAATCGTTTCCGCGGTCGCGGGCTCCCATAACGGAGACGTAAATCCACGACCCATACGCGGCCGCATCGTCACCGCACCAGAAATAAAAATTTCATCTCCCGGCTTTAACGTCTTGAGCAACCACGGTTGATTAAACCACGTCACCGCAATCGACCCCGTGCCATCGGAAACCGTAGCCCGAATAATTTTAAAATTGCGGCGAAATGTTTTTTGTTCTTTGATCTCTTCAATCGCCGCACGAATCGTCACCGGTGTTCCATTTGGTAAATCACAAATCTTTACGATCCGAGAATAATCATCGTATCGTCGCGGAAAAATGTTCAACAAATCCCCAATCGTTTCCACCTCGAGCGTCTTTAACACGCGTCGCTGCTGCGCCGTCAGTCCATGCAAAAACGTAATCGGGTCATTCCAATTCACCATAACCACATCGTACAAAAAGCGAACGAAAGACGCAATAAACAAAAACCCCTCCGAAACACTTCGAAGGGGTTTTTGAACAAAAGGACGATTACGGAAGACTGATGTACTGGAACCCGTACCCACCGTTTGCAACAAATCCATGCGTTCCAACAGCCG
>CAITMG010000046.1 GCA_903893445.1 Candidatus Uhrbacteria bacterium
CCTTCCATGTGGCGGAGCCACGGCGCTCGCGAGCGCCGTGGCGGAGAGAGAGGGATTCGAACCCTCGGTACCTTGCGGTACGACGGATTTCAAGTCCGTTGCACTAGACCACTATGCGACCTCTCCTCAGTTGTTGCGTTTTACCCACAGGCGGGTCAAAATCACGCGAGAGGAGCTTACCAAGCATGACCAGACGTTTCAAGCCATGGACGGTGTATATCCTGCGATGCGGGGACGGGAGTTTGTATACCGGCATCACGAATCACCTTGAAAAACGACTGGAAGCCCACAAATCCGGCAAAGGCGCGAAATATACCCGGAGCCATCAACCCGTTGAGCTCGTCTGGCAAAAACAAACAAAAACAGCCACGATCGCTCGAAAACTCGAAGCAACAATCAAATCCTGGACACGTGAACGAAAACTCCGTCTGATCCAAGAACCAAATTGACAAGATCACTCGTACTATCAGATGATTGCCTGCGCATTTTCCGAATGACCGAACCAACAAAACAATTGCTCCGAAAAACGTTGTCCGCACACCGTTTTTGGTTACCATTTTTCTTAATGGCTGTTTTCGTTCTCCAAAATCGGCTTTTTACAAATTGGCTCAATATTTCGGAAAATATTTTCCCAATTCGTCAGGCGTTATCCACACTCGCGCTCAGCGCTGTGCTTTTTGGACCGGCAATATTTTTACGACATCGCACACGATATCTCTACCTCGCCATCGTCTCGACGATCACCAGCATCATCTTCACGATACAATATCTGTTCTATGCCTACTCAGGTGGGTTTCTCCAAGCGTCCGCACTCGCCTACTCCGGAGAATCAACAAAAATCCTTGGAACCGTCATCACGCTTTTAACGCCACGACTGCTGCTTTTTTTCCTTGGTCCATGTGCCGTTACCGTCGCGTTTTTCCTTTCCAAAAGACACAACCTGATGGATGCAGCGTTTTCGCGGAAGCTTCAAGCCGGAATCGCGCTTGCGATCATCCTCATTCCAACAACCGGTTATGGGTACGTTCTGGCCAAAGAAAAAAAGGAATGGGGAACGACGTCGCACCTAACGGATTACGGAAAGCTCTATAACGTCAACATGCTTGTCAGCAAAACGGGTATCGCGAATTACTCGGTCGTTGATTTGGCAAATTATCTTTTTGGACGAAAGCACGTCACATCTGCAGACGTCGCACGCGTCGCAACATGGAACGCGCAACGCCCGGAACAAGCCACATCGACACAATCCTTTGGACTCGCAAAAGGAAAAAATCTGATCTTTCTCCAAGTGGAATCGTTGGAAAATTCCGTCATCAACACAACGATCAATGGGCAGGAAATTACGCCAAATCTCAACCGCATCGCTGCATCAGGCACGTATTTTTCAAATTACTACACGCAAGTCGGACCAGGAAACACCGCAGACGCCGAGTTTTCGACGCTCAATTCGCTCTATCCCCTGCAAGATGAAGTCGCGTTTATTGGATACGCACACAACACGTACAACGCACTTCCCGCACACCTCATCGCCAACGGATATCACACCGCGGTCATGCATGGCGATGTACCGAGTTTTTGGAATCGCGCCAATATCTACCCACAACTTGGATATCAAACATGGTTTTCACGCAACGATTACACCGTTTCACGACCAATTGGTTTTGAAAACCTTGGCGATCAAGATTTTCTCGATCAATCAATCGCAAAACTCCAATCTCTTCCACAGCCATACATGGCGACATTAATCACGCTCAGTTCGCACACGCCTTTTCGCATCCCGAAAGATTTAGAATCCCTCACGATCCCCCAAGACAGCCCGCTCAACCAGACACAGCGCGATTACGTACAAAGCATTCATTTTACCGACGCCGCCATTGGCGAATTTATCGACAAGCTACGGCAAACGCACATTGCTGATAACGCCGTGATTGCGATCTTTGGTGATCATGGCAGTTTTACCAACGTCAGCGACGTCATCAGCAAGCCTGAACCTGCTTCACTCGCCGAGATTCGCAAAACGCAAGTCCCGCTCATCCTCCTCGTGCCAGGCGCAACGAGCGGCACAACAGCCATCCCAGCAAGCCACATCGATCTCTACCCAACCGTCAGCGATCTCCTTGGCATTACACCGCCATCGAGCGTTCTCGGACAAGACCTGCTTGCCACAAATCATCCAATCTTCGTGCATCGCAATCTGATCTCTGGAACCGTCCAAAGTATCCTCACAACATCGACACTGTTCGTCCCCTCTTCCGATGGAGACGTCGCGCACGGCGCGTGCACCGACGCATCCGCCTCAACGACGCTCCCCATTGCAGATTGCGCCGCATCATTTGCAGAACAATCCACAGCCGCGCAAATGTCAGACCTGATTGTCCGCGGGAACCTTCTCACGAGCGATCATGCGCCAACCGCAAGCGCAAAGCCATAAATCCGCTCAACACCGTGTTCGCGCAGGACACGCGCCGCATCACGCATCGTCGCGCCCGTCGTCACCACATCATCAACAAGAATCATTGTTCGTGGAAACACGACGTCTTTTGCGCAATAAAACATCTGATGCACATTTGCGGTACGCAAATCGGAGTGATCAATCGTTGATTGCGCTATCCCACTGCCCGCACAACGTCTTAATCCCTGAAAACGACGAACCTCAGGAAAAATCGAACAAAATAAATCACAAATCACAATAGATTGATCAAAACCACGATCTCGAACACGCACCGGTGTCGCCGGGAGATGTTGAACGCCGATATCAGATGAACCATCCCAATCAAACGACGCGATCATCTTGCGCCAGCAAGAAACGTGCACGCCAAGCGAAGCTGTGACAGCCGTCGTCCCACGAAACTTCAATGCATGAATCACAGCTCGCAACATCGGATCATGGTAATACCCGACAACGTACAGAGCATCCACACCATTTGGCGCAGGAACAGGCCGCAAACACAATTCGACCTTTGATCGACAATCAGCACACCACCAATCCCCATCGCGCTGACACGACACGCAAAACGGCGGAAACAAAAAATCCAGCAGCTTCATACTCCACCGCTGCCAAACAAAGACCAGATTGTCAATCCACAAAAACTCCCTCAGCTCTCTCTTCGCAAGAGGGAGACCTGTTTTAAAAAATTATCTACCGTCCTCCTCTAGAGTTAGATTTGTTTATCCGCCCAATTCAAACTGTCAATCAAATAACCTCCATCCGATTGTTTCACAAGCGTCACGGTAATAATTTTCCCCTTTCGTGCTGTTGGTTTTGTTGGATCACCGGCATCTTCGTTTTGAATTGCTTGAACCTCAGCAATCAACGTCGCATTACCGATCGTTCCATTTTTGACGTGTGACGAAACCGCATGCGTCGTGATGCCAAACGCCGGTCCGCTTGATGGATGCGCTTTTTGAAGAGCCTTTTGCTCTGCCAACATCGCCGTTCGTCCGGCGCTTGTTAACGCGTCCATCACATCAGCATATCCCAAAAATCCATCGCCACTCGAGCCCGACCCAATACGTTCAACCGTTGCGCGTGCTTTTTGTTCAAGTAGCACAATCTTCGCATCCACGGGTGTGGATGGTGCGACCACGGGCGTCGGTGTTGCCGTCGATGTTGAGGTGCTTGCTTGTCCTGGTGGCGAATACGGCTGCACAGCGGACGGCAGTGCTGGCGCCTGCGCAGATTGACGTTGTGACAAAATCGGTTGCAATAAAATGTACAACCCAATGCCGAGCAACAACAGTCCAATGATGAGAACGATGGCCAATTGAGATCGTCGTGACATAGATTATGCGCCAGGTTGAAGTGAAGCTTGAAAATCTTTCTTTGCCTGTTCGATTTTGAGCAATTGATTTGGATCCGTCGTAACGATCTGATCCTCCGTATACGACGCGACCACTTGAATCGCCGCATGCTTTTGACCCGCAAAGAAAATTCCTTCCCCACGTCCAGATTCCAATAGCAAATATTTCTCTGATTGTGTGAGCAAAAATACACGCGCGATCAAATCAATCGATGCCGGCGACTGCTTTAACAACAACTGCATCGACGAGTTGGTCACAATCGCTTGTCCGTATGGTGACGTTAAAAAGTCATTCACGTCCTGCGTAATCGTCGTAATGCCAAGGTAATATTTACGACAACGTTTGACGAGCGCAAAGATAAACTTCGCCGAGTCTTCGTGTTGCATCAACCACCACGCTTCATCAATACACAAAATACGTTTTTTGCGCTCCGATCGAACAACGTTCCAGATGTAGTTAATAATCGTATAAATGGACATCGGACGCAGCTCATCTTCCAAATCACGAACGGAAAAACTCACGAGCTGATTATTCATCTTCACCGTTGTCGGCGAATTGAGCAACCCGGCAAATGTCCCTTCCGTAAACTTTTTCAAACGCAGCACCAAGTCCCCCGTTCCCTCCATCCCTTCCAAAATGTCCTGAAAATCCTGCATGATCGGCGGCTCAACAGCCGTCAGATCCGCACCCGGCACGATATCTTTCTTTGCGTAGGTTTCAAGTAAGGCGCGATCCAAAATAGAATCTTCGGCAACCGTTAATTTACCAAGCATCAACTTGAGCAAGCCTTTCACCGTAATAACCGCACTACGAATCACATCTTCAACCGACGTCGCTTCACCTGTCGGTCTCGGTAAATCAAACGGATTAATTTTTGCTTCAGATGACAACGAAATATTAATATACGTTCCCCCAACAGCATCGGAAAGATGCTTATATTCCATTTCCGGATCAATGACGATGACATCCACGCCCATCATCATGGAACGCAAAATTTCCAATTTAATCGCGTACGACTTGCCCGCACCAGACGTCGCAAAAATAACCGCATTCGCATTTTGCATCGAAAAACGATCAAAAATGATGAGCGAATTGTTGTGGCGATTAATGCCGTACAAAATCCCGTTATCAGATGTGAGTTCGGCAGACGTAAATGGGAACGACGACGCAAGCGGCGACGTACTCATGTTAAACGTAATCATGAGTTCGTCATTCCCCACCGGCAACGTGGAATTAAATCCCTGTTCCGCCTGGAAATACGCACGCTTGGTATAAATCAACATCGAACCAAATGTGGATTCCACGGTATTGGACAATCGATCCAACTCTTCGAGCGACGTGGAATAAAACGACACGTAAAACGCAAATTGAAAAAAATGTTCGATCCCTTGCGTCAGATCATCTCGCAATCCTTCGATGTCTCGCAACGCGGTTTCGGATTGTGGATCGCGCGGCTTTCCTGCCTCAGCATCACCGTTAATCTGCGCTTCCAAGATACCCACTTTCTTTTTGAGCTGTTTTAACACGACATCCGCTTTGATCGGATAAAAGAACATCGAGATATCCATCTGCGCATTGAGATTGATAATCGGCGACGCCCATCCAACGGACACATAGCGCGGATACGTGATGATGAACAACGTACGAACCCAAACATCTCCCAGCCGCACATAGCTCGGCTCAATCTTCATCGAGCTTGGTGCGATCAAATCCTTGATCGAAGAAACACCTTTGCGATAAATGCGCTCCTCTTCGAGCAACACCGTTTCCGCGGCTTGCTTCTTTTTGAGCTCTTCCGCGGTGACGCCTTTTTTATAACCAACACCACCCGCGGTCAGGGCGGACGCATCAATCTTTTTTTCTTCTTGGGTCTTGAATGCCATATTAGCCTTCGGTTTGTAGCTTCGTGACGTTGGTCATGCGCTGATTTTCAAAAAGTTCCGGATTGTACACGGTATAAAACAACTCGATGAGACTCTGCGTATCCAACATCGCGGCGTTGAGTGACATCGACTGCAATCCGCTTTGAATCGTCGAAACACGCAACATGAGAGACTCCTTATTTTTGCGAAACTTTTCATCGGAAAGATGAATGGCGACAGATGGCGTCAAAATCTCGGACAATCGATCAAAAAATCCGTGTTGCTTATCCGTGACCGGATCCATCGGCACAACCACAAAAAATTTCTTTTGCATGATTTCGGCCAACGAAACAAGTTGTTTGATGTAATCGCGATAATCTCCGATCTGACGACGTAATAACTCATTTGTTTGCGTCCGTTCGTTCTCATTCAACTTTCGCAAATATTCATCAATATTCATGCGACGCGACTGAATCACAACCTGAATCGGAAAATCCAATGAGTTTAAAAACTGCATGTATGCCTGGACGATCGCATTTTGCTCGTCCATGGACTTGAGCGAAAAATTGATACTCGAAACCAATAGCACCGCGCGAAGCGTTCCGTCTTTCATCACGACAACATCTTCTTTGATTTCGGAAATATCCAAAAATCGCTGGGATGGGACACCTGGTTTTGCTCCGGCAAGTTTTTTACTCTGCATACAAGATAAAGTTCAAAATCACAGTTCTTCGTCCGGTTTATAGACACCGCCCGTGTTCACCACCAGCGACAAATCTCGCAACTTACTACTCTCTGGACGAGGCTTGGTGTTCACAACCTGAGCCGGTGGCGCAACATTCCCCATCGCAATCCACGCGCGCAGCTCCGCATCCGTTGGCCGCTTGTCCCACACGCGCAATGGCGGCCGCACATTTGTCTGCAAAAAATTAATAAAGAAAATATGAAACGGTTGACCATTAATTTTCATGAAGGCAAACGTTCCAAAACCACCAGCGGTCAGCAATGCAAAAAAGATAAATGGTGCCGTCGCCAACAATTTATACTCGATAAACAAGAGAAAGACACCAACAAGCATTAACAAAAACTGTCGGACCGTAATTGGACCGAGAATTTGATCCTCTTTATCGATAAATTGAGGAACGATGAATTTATCAGGCATCGCTAAAAGTGTAGCTTACTATTCAACGAAATGATAGCCGACAATTCCGCCGGACTTGGAACATCACTCCCCTTGGATCTGCGCTCTTCTGCCAATTCGGAAATCTGCTTCCCTGTCCGAAACGATTCTGCAACCAACGCCATGTACGATTGCTGCAATCCAGACTCCTGAAAGGCTTTAATCCCCTCAACACGACGCTCAAACGACTCCTGATGCAGTGTTTCCACTTTTGCCAAAATCTTTTGCACAGCGATGGTTGGATCTTTCGCGATGCGACGAAACTCCGAGAGGGTTAATGCGCGCAATTCCTGCACCGGACCCATCAAACGTGGCGACGCCATTTTGACATCGTCCATGCGCGGCTTAAACGCATTTGCCGCGGTCATCATCTCCGCCGTTGCCTTTGAAACTTTTACCTCTGGTCGTGCAAGATTCCCAACGGTTTGGGGAACAGGTGCCGTTGCTGGAGCTGTCGGTACGACCGGCGCAGCTGAAGGCAAAATAGACGCTTGTTTTGGCGGGACTTGTGGCCCAAGAGGCTGTACCGGGGTCGCGTCAGCTGGTTTTGGCGCAACAGGCGTTGCACCAGCAGTGACAGCCGGAACCAATTCCCCAAAACGTTGCGTTTCCGCCTTTTTCTCCTTCACATCCATCGGATGTTCAGGGACAGCCGTAAACGCATTGCCCATGACCTGCTTCATTTGCTCGGCCATCTTTTTTTGATCATCTTCGGTCTGTTTTCGTGCCAAAACCTTATCGCGATACCACGCCGCATGCTCCTCGGCTTCGCGCTTTTTTCGTTCTTCAACTTTTTGTCGCTGTTCTTCGAGCTGTGTCTCTAAATGCTGTTTTTCCTCCGCCAAAATCCGATCATGATAGGACTGATACCCTTCCTCAATTTGCACAGCCATTTTTTCCGCTTCCTCTTTTGCCAAACCTAAACCGCCAACCTTTGAATCACGTTGCAACAATTGTTTCAATTCAATCTGATTTCGCACATCACGCAACCGTGACGAGATGACGTGACGCAATCGCTTATCCAAATAGTCATCCGTTGGATGATTCGTGATTTTGGTATATGTCGATGTAATCGCTTCATCCAAAATCGTTTTTGGTTGGGGCGGGATCGCCGGCATGCGTGCGCGAATCGCCGCAATTTCAGGGTCTTCTTCAACACCCGGCGCGCGTGGCTCGGGTGGCGCCATCTTTTTTCGCGTTTCAGATGCCAGCCAATCTGCATACTCATCCTCCGTCATCACCTGCACCGTGGAAAACAGCGAATTCATGGCCGCGACAGCCTTATCCGCCATCGCCGCATCCAAACCTAACCCACCAAAATCCGCTTGACGCATCAACGTCGCACGAACTTCCGAGTCAATCCGAACACCTTTAATTTTACTGATAATCAAATCACGCAACCGTTCGCGCATCTGACCGCCCATCAATGAAAAACCACACAACGTCGCAATCTCCGATGCCGCACCGCCATAGGTGAGCGGCTTGAGCATGACACGCATCGTTGGCCAACCAATCGTTCGAATCTGATATTCCTGTAACGATTTTGTCAGCTCTTCCCCAAACAATTCACGCAATGGCCAAATCTCCAACTTCAACACATCGTTCACAAAATCCGGCCACTTCTCCTCTGGAACAGCCGTTGGGACAAGGAGTGTTTTTAAATCCGCCAACATTTGCGGCAATTCAATATCATGAAAAACCGTATCCATCACCTTATCTCCGATGGCCGTCCGCTGCTCGTTCGTAAGGTTATACGCTTTTCGCAATTCTTCATCCGCTTGCGCGTACGCATCCGAAAAGAGAAACGTCTGCAACGCTTCGGGCATTTCGGAAAAGGATGAAAAGTTCGGGCGTGGAATCATCATAATCGTTCACGAACAGTGCAATCCTATTTTTTCGCACCACGTTTTGCTGCAGCGCGCGCGCCTTTATCACCTTCAATATCCATACTGACAGACATCCAACGATCTTCCGTTTTTGACGTTTGATACGTTGCATTTTGTGCGCGCTTTTCTTGCACCTGTTGAAAAACCTTTTGAGCTTGAGCACTCAATGCGGAAACAACTTTTTCATAATTCGCAACCCGTTGTTGATGCGCCTTCTTTTCAATCTCGCCCGTGGACATCTTGCCCATATTTTGAATCCCCCGACTCAAAGAAGGAACATCGACGTTCATCACAACATCATCGGCATAATCACCACCAGCGGCAAGCGCACCCGTATCCACATTGGTAACGATATCCAGCGCCTGCTCAAGTTGCTGCTTTCCAGCAACGTCACCTGTCGAATTTTGAATCGCTGAACCTGCATCTTTAATAACATCTTGGTATGCCCCGCGAATTGGCGCAGCAGAGTAACCTGCACCACCAGACATTTCAGCGACAGGAACACCAGCGCGAGCCATTTCAGACACCCCCGATCGCACAGCGGCTTGGTCCGTCACTTTACCGGAGACAACATCCGCATGACGACTCAAAACGGCTGCTCGCTCCGAACCGTAGCTAGATGAACCAGCGCTAGACGTCGACTGACCACCAACCGACATCGGGCCACTATCCGTCATGCGATACCGCATCGCACCCGATGATGCCGCGCCCTCCTTATCATTCATCTCATCCAAATGTGCCTGAAAGACCTTCGCACCTTCTCCCGTTTGGAAATTTCCAATTTGTTGCTCCATCATGGCGGCGCGTTTTGGATTCTTTGCCGTCTCCTTCCACTCATCCGTCTTTCGGATATCATCCATGCCCTTCAACTTACCGTCCTTCATCCAAGACCCAGCAGCCTGAATATATGACGCCGCAACTGCAGAGTCAGACAAACTCTTAATATTCACGTCCTTGTTGAGTTGTTCAAAATCATTCTTCCCCGACATGTACCCATTCAAATCCTTGAGATTGTTAAACAATGCCGGATTCTTTTCTCGATCAGCCGCAATCTTATCTGCATCCTCGGTCTTACCGCCCTT
The DNA here is from genome assembly GCA_903893445.1 of Candidatus Uhrbacteria bacterium. Lineage (GTDB taxonomy): Bacteria > Patescibacteriota > Patescibacteriia > 2-12-FULL-60-25 > 2-12-FULL-60-25 > CAITMG01. The sequence continues at coordinate 9,812 of CAITMG010000046.1, forward strand.
GCGATACCCCGCCTCAAGCGCATCCATACTCGACGCAACCGAACGCTGCGTCATCATGTCCGCATAATTTTTCGCCGCACGTTTATCTGCACCAGACGCCTTCTTTGGATCAACACCATTTTCCGCGTACCACTTTTGTTCATTTTCGTTCTTTGTGACGTTTTGTCCGGCCTTGGAGATATTTTGCTTATTCCCCATCTCCTCGTAAAGTCGCTTTTCTTCAAAATTCAAACGCCCACCAGCGCCAGATGTCTTTGCTTTGAGGTATGCCGCCTGTGACTCTGGCGTCATGTTCTTCATCATCTCTTCTGTCTCGCCACGGAGCTTGGTCGTACGTGCCTTTTGGATTCCAGACACAGACGCACCAGCACGCAACAAGCTTGGCGCAAGCATCGCACCCATCACGCCACCACGACTTGCCGCTGATTGCCCCATTGTTGAAAGCTTGTTCCCCAAACCTTTCGTCAAACCAACACGCTGATCAACAAATCGCATGGATCCCGCCGCCGCGCCCACACTCAAACGAGCGCCTGCCTTTGCGGTTCGAGCTGCCAATTTTGTTGCCGCACCTTTTGC
>CAITMG010000047.1 GCA_903893445.1 Candidatus Uhrbacteria bacterium
ACATTGTTCCATGGCAGCGGTAGAAGTATGGGGTTTAATCCGGAAATCCATCATCGTCGGTCCATCCGATTGCAAAATTTTGATTATTCAAAATCCGGTGCGTATTTTTTGACGGTTTGTTCGAATAAGCGCGAATGTCTGTTTGGAAATATCCAAAACGGAGAAATGATTTTGAATGAAATTGGCAGAATCGTTCATTTTTGGAAAAATGAAATCGCACATTATTACTGCGGCGTCACGGTCGATGATGCATTTGTGATTATGCCAAATCATATTCATATCATTATTTGGATTCACGACGTAGGGGCAGACCGATGTGTCTGCCCAATCAAAACAGACGTCTACCCAATCAGACAAAATGATCCAAATATTCCAGAAATAATGGCCGGGCGATGCATCTTCGGGCGGGGCACACACATCGGTGTGCCCCTACCAAAAATCGTGCAATGGTTTAAAACGATGACCACAAATTCGTATTTTCGAACCATGAAATCGAATATTGTCAAATTTGGAAATCGGTTATGGCAACGTAATTATTACGAACGTGTCATTCGATCCGAATCGGAATTAAATTGCATTCGTGAGTACATCCGTAAAAACCCATCAAATTGGGAAAATGATGCGGAAAATCGGTAAAGTGGCAGATGTAGTTATCCCCATGAAACAGAAATAGAACGATAAATGCGCCAGAAATGGCGCGTTTTTTGATTTCCCTTAACCTTTGACCGATGGAGCCAAGTGGCATAATATGGCAAGCGATGGGGGAAAGTGGGACACGGTTCGTCGCCGAAAGGTGACACGTGATGATTAAGTATGTTTATTGGCCAATTCCGACACACGGTTGATGACAAAGGTCGGATGGCCGTTCCGGTCAAGTTTCGTGCAAGCTTGGCGGAAGGTGCGGTGGTGACGCGCGGGCTCGACCGCTCACTGTTTCTCTATCCCAAAACGGATTGGGAAAACATTGCGGCCAAGCTCGCGGCGTTGCCCCTGGGTCAATCCGATACACGTGCATTCGCCCGACTCATGCTTGCGGGCGCAATGGACGTTGATATCGACAAATCCGGACGTGTCATGATCCCGGAATATCTGCGAACCTACGCAGGTCTTTCAAAGGATGTGGTCGTTACGGGTTTGTATGACCGCCTCGAAATCTGGGATGAAACGTCCTGGAACGAGTATGCCACCAAGACCGAAGGCGCCAGCAATGACATTGCTGAGCGGCTCGGGGGGTTGATTTAAAAGGCAATTGCCTTCAACCTGCTGCCTACTATGCCCGAATCCATTCATATCGCCGTTCTCACCAACGAGTGTTTAGACCTGCTGGAAATTCAACCTGGTGGGCACTATCTCGATGGGACGCTGGGAGGCGGGACGCACACGTCCGAGCTCCTGCGATTGTCTGCGCCAAATGGCGTCGTCGTGTCGCTCGATGTTGACCCATCGGCGCTTTCTCGCGCGCAAGAAAAATTTGCGGTCGAGAAAAAAGCCAAACGATGGATCGGCGTTGAACAAAACTTTCGCCAACTCGCGGAGGTTGCGCGCGAAACCGGAATTGCTCCACTCGACGGGATCTTAATCGATCTTGGATTTTCGTCTGATCAACTGGCGGATACATCAAAAGGAATTTCCTTCCTGCATGATGCGCCACTCGATATGCGACTTGGTCCAAGTATTGAAACAACCGCCGCAGAAATTGTGAATGGATGGCGTGAGCTCGAACTCGCGGATCTGATTCGCGAGTATGGCGAGGAGCGGTTTGCACGAAGAATCGCCGCCGCCATCGTCGCCGCACGCAAACACGACAGAATCATCACCACGTCACAGCTCGTCGACATTATTGGTTCCGCGGTTCCATCGTCGTACGAACATCACCGCATTCATCCCGCGACACGAACGTTTCAAGCGTTACGCATCGCCGTTAACGATGAGCTCGGTGTTCTCAAAGCCGCTATCGAAGGCGCGCACGAGGTGCTCAAAGTCGGTGGACGTCTGGGAATCATCAGTTTTCATTCACTCGAAGATCGGATTTGCAAACAAGCGTTTAAAAAATCGGATCAGTGGACGCCGGTGACAAAAAAACCAGTCATCGCCAGCGAACAAGAGATGGCGGAAAATCCACGATCACGAAGCGCAAAACTCAGAGTTGCCATAAAGAAATAAAAAGCCCGTCATTCTGAATGGAGCAGCAGCGAAATGAAGAATCTTCACATTGAAGATCCTTCACTCCGGCGACCTGCGTTCAGGATGACGATCACAAATCAATACAAAAATTACGTATGTCGCACATGTTCGCTACATCACTCACCAAACCGCACGAAGCCTTTGGCTTTGCAAAGCCGATCGGGCGCCGACTTCCGCAAGGAATCGTTGCTTGGAATATCGGATTGCTGTCGTTGACGGTGGTGTGTTGCGTGGCGTATGTGGTTCAGGTCAATTTAGCCTCCGCAAAAAACTATGCGCTGCGCGACATGCAGACAAAGATCGATGGGTTAAAAACAGAAACGATGAACATGCAGGATAAGATCGTGACGTTGTCCTCGATGCAATCGCTCAATGCGCGTGCGGAACAGTTAGGATTCGCGCCGATCGACAAACTGGAGTTTGTGAACCCGGCAGCAAAAACAACCGCTTTAGCCAGATAAGCTCGCGGGTTCGTGAAAGCATCGTTGCTGCGGCGAGGCAGCAGCGTGCTTCCATGGATTCGTGATATACTTTCTTCATGTCATCACGTGTTGGCGCTATTACAAAACTCGTGGGCGTGGATGTGATCGGAAGCCTCATCTGGTTTCCGGTCTGGTGGTATACGAGCGGACTCTTCCGCATCGTCATGGGCGCAAAAAAAGCGTTGAGTTTACGCGTTCGCGAATACGATTTTGCGATCTGGATCAAAAACTTTTTTAATCCAATGTATGGTCAGTACGACATCACCGGTCGCATCGTGAGTGTCTTTATGCGTCTCGTGGTGTTGATTGGTCGACTCATCGCCTTGGCTGTCGAAGCCGTGGTGTATGTCTTGGGCGTGTGTGTGTGGATCGCGGCGCCGGTTGGGATTGTGGGAATGATGATTGTAAATATCTCCAAAGCTCTTTGATATGCCGGATGAAACACAACAACCTGTCGTGATCGCGTGCACGGCATGCGGCGGAGACCCGCGACGCTCAACGGATTGCAAATCCTGCGGTGGTGCTGGCGTTGGGATTGCGGGTGAAGACGGATTTTTAGTCTGGTCACAATCGGTGGATGAATTTACGGCCGCGTTTCGCAAAGTAAAACGCAATGTCAACGCGGTCATTCACATGATGTTGTTGGTGTTTGGTGCGGGTGCGCTTGTCGCACTGGTGTGCGGCATCGCCACATTGCCAGATATCACGTCCGCCGAGTCCTGGGATTTTTGGATTTCTGGGAGTTGGTTGATGTCGGTGTTTTGGATCGGCTTGCTCTCCGATTGTTTTTTGATTTTTCGATTATCCGAGTTCACCAAAGAATCCAAACAATTACCAAATTGGGGAAAACTTCGTTCGGCAACGGAAAAACCATCGGAAAAAACATTTCGCTTCGACGTGTCTCCGTACTTTTTGCCAGAGGCTGTTGATGTGATCGAGAGCGCCTATCATTTAGCAAAAACATTTAATCGCACCGAGGTCACATCCAACGCGCTCTTTGCATCCGCGCTCGCAAGTCCGGTTGGCGGATTATTTTTGGTTCGACTTGGGGCGACCTTTGATCGCGTCAAAGGTGGGATTGCACGCGTCCTCACCGCAGATCCAGCCGGACAGCCGCCGATTTTGTTGTCACGCGATGCCAAGCTGACACTTGCGCGCGCCTACGCCGATGCACACGCGTCACACCGACGCTCTGTTGGCTCGATTGAAATTTTTATCCGTTCGTTCAAAGATAGTCCAAAGATGCAGGAAGTCCTTGATCAACTGGGTTTTCCGCCAGATCACGTCTTGCGCGTGGCCGAGTGGATTCGTCTCCAAGAGCAGCTCCGCGAAGATCACACGCGATTTATCGCACTTGCACAGCTCAAGCCAAAGTCAACGATGAATCGCGCGATGACCGCACGTCAAACGCCATTGCTCGATCGCTTTAGCGAAGATCTGACGTATCTTGCGCGTGAAGGCTATGTGCCACCTGCTGTTGGTCGTGTCCATGAAACGGAATCGTTGTTGCGCGCGATCGAGAGTGGTCGTCGCTCTGTCGCGTTGGTTGGTGATCACGGCACAGGCAAGATGGCGCTCGTCGAACAACTCGCACGTCGCATGGTGGAGGAAGATGTTCCAAAAGAATTATTTGATCGCCGTTTAGTCTCTGTTGATTTGGCCAAAGTGATTGCCGCGGGTGATCCAGGTTTAGCCGCCGAGCGATTGCTGAGCATGCTGCACGAAGTCGGCATGTCCGGGAATATTATTTTGGTATTGCAGGGGATTGAGGCATTAACAGGTTCCAGCAGCGGCGGTCCGATGGATCTCGCGGAAATGTTTACGAGTGAATTGGATAAAGGCTATTTCATCGCCATTGTCACAACAACGCCGCAATCGTGGACAAAATACATTGAACGCCGATCTCTTGGATCGAAGTTGATTAAAGTCGACGTCCCCGAGATGAATGTTGATGAAACGATTGGTGTCTTAATGGCGCGCAGTGGGGCGATCGAATATCAAAACAACGTGTTCTTTTCCTATCCGGCATTGGAACGCGCGGCGTCTCTTGCGGATCGATATATCCAAGACAAAGCCGCTCCGGAAAAAGCGTTAGATGTGATTCGCGAAGCCGCGGTGCTCGCGCGCAAGACGCACGGTGAAAACGCATTTGTCTCTGCCGAGGACGTGTCCACGATCGTTCAGGAGAAAACGCACATTCCGATGCAGGCGGTGACGCAAAATGAAACGGAAAAGTTAATGAGTCTCGAAAAGAGATTGCATGGTCGCGTGATCGGACAAAATGAGGCCGTGACCGCTGTCTCGCAAGCGTTGCGTCGCGCTCGTGCCGAGTTACGCGAAGGTAAACGTCCAATTGCGAACTTTTTATTTCTTGGTCCAACGGGCGTTGGAAAAACAGAGCTCACCAAAGCCCTTGCCGCAGAATATTTTGGCGATGAAGAAGCGATGATTCGTTTGGACATGTCCGAGTATCAGGACAAATCCAGCATCGTTCGCATGATTGGCGCGCCAGGTGATGAGCGAGGCGGATTATTGACCGAAGCGATCCGCAAAAAACCATTTGCGATCGTGTTGTTGGATGAGTTGGAAAAAGCGCATCCCGATATTTTGAATCTCTTTCTGCAAGTGATGGATGATGGTCGGTTAACCGATGGCGTTGGTCGCACGGTAGATTTTACCAACGCGATGGTGATTGCCACGTCAAACGCAGGGACGCAATTCATCCAAGATGAAATCGCCAAACAGACACCCATCGAGCGCATCAAGACCGGTTTGCTCGAACGCGAACTCAAAGGCGTGTATCGTCCAGAGTTTTTAAATCGTTTTGACGGGGTGATCGTCTTTAAGCCGTTAACGCTCGATGACGTGACGCAGATCGCCTGGTTGCTCGTGAATGGCATTGCAAAGCGTCTCGAAGAGCGTGGGATCACGTTTCGTGCCGAGGATATGGCCGTTGAAGAGCTCGCAAAAGCGGGTTTTGATCCGCTGTTTGGCGCGCGTCCGTTGCGTCGCGTCTTGCAAGAGCGTGTCGATAACGGGTTAGCCGACCTCTTGCTACAAAAGAAGATTATGCGCAAAGATACGGTCATCCTCGAGTCAGATGGGTCGTTGCGCGTTGAATCGGCTCCGAGAATCTAATCATGTCCCGATCGGTTGCGATCTTGGTTGCATTGGGAGCGGCGCTCTGTGCGTCGCTTTTGTCGTACGCGCTGTCGCTCGTCAGTATTCGTTTGGCGCGACGTGCTGGCGTGGTGAAGCAAACCGGCGGACGTCACATTCACGCGGCTCCGGTGCCGGAATGGGGCGGATTGGGGATTGCCGTGACGCTCATTATTGTCGCGCTTGGGGCGTATCTCATTGTTCCAGAGGTCTTTGTGCAACTTTCGTTCGTGCAGATCTTGGGCTATCTCGCCGGTGTCGCGATTTTGCTGATTGGTGGATTGATTGATGATAAAAAACCATTGCCGGCAAAAGTGCAGATTCTGTTTCCAATTGTTGCGGCGTTGTGCGTGATCGCCAGTAAAACGGGGATTGTTCAAGTAACGCATCCATTAGCAAGCGGTGGTTTTTCGCTCGTGTGGTGGAAGGTTGGTGGATTGTCGTTGCCTTCCGATGCACTGACGTTTGTGTGGATTGTTGCGGCAACGTATGCGACGAAAGTGTTGGATGGATTGGACGGTCTGGT
>CAITMG010000048.1 GCA_903893445.1 Candidatus Uhrbacteria bacterium
GGATCGGTCATGTCGCGTGGAGTAAAGCAGTGATCCTTGGTGAATTGTGCGCAGCTCCCTTGAAAGGTCGCTTGCATCATGCCAAATCCATGCGTGAAACGTGTCATATCGAGACCGAGATCATTCTTTGTTGGATCGATTTGTGAATCGTCATTGGTGATTCCGCAGTCTCCGCTTTTGCTGGATAAAATTTGCATGGTTGAATTCCAGTCTGCATCGCTGCAATTTGCATCTTTGCATGGAAGGTTGCACGAAAAAGATTTTTGTTTCGCCGTGACGCCAAGAGCCATGAATTTTAATCGCGCTGGGACGCGAACACCACCAACTTGATTCGCGTTTTCATCGTGACCGATGACGTTGACCATGGCCGTCCCACCAGCTTCGTGATTTACCGCCGTAATAAAGTAGCATGGAGGAATGCCGTATTCTTTTGCGAGCGTGATGCCGCAATCAAGGACCGAGTCGACGGTTGGAATGCCGTAGGGGTTTAACTCAAATTTACAGAGACCGGAATTTGACGGATGAAAAGCACCGAGACCGGCGGCATTAAAAGATGCCGAATCAATTGTCGTCAGTGGAATGGATTCGGGTTTCACCATCGGAATATCAAGCGTTTTGAGTTGAATGTCTTGCGGATTGATGGCTTGGAGAATGGTGTAGGAACCAATTAAGACAATGAGACCGGTGATGGCGTCTTTGATGACTTCTTTGCCATCTTGGACGCTTTGGACGTTTGCGCTGAGCACATACTTAAAACCGCCGTAGACAATCATCACAGCAGCCGCTACGACGGAAATACCAAGCAGATATTGATACACGGCGGCGATGTATTGCGCGATGAAGGGGATGCCGACAGTCCCGTTTGGATTCACTTTTCCACCCGTTGAAAATTTTAATCCTGGGATGGGGACATTTAATTCTGGAGCGATGATTTGGACGGCCGCAGGAGTTGGGCTGGCTGCAGGTGTCGTATCTGCGCGGACAGGGGACGTCATCAACCATCCGCTCAGCAAAAGCGTTGCGAAAAGTGATGCGCGTAGAACCCGTCTCATGACGCGAGAAAGAGTTTAATTTCTTTTTGCAAATCTTCGGCCGTCATTTGTCCGCGAACCGCCTTTGTTCCGATGAAGAAGAATGGTGCGCTATCAACGCCATCTGTGCGCGCTTCGTCGACATCTTGCTGAATATCTTTGGAGATATTTGGATTTTGTCGGCAATCGGCAAGACTACGAAGATTGAGTTTTAATTGTTGTGCAATGGCAGCATATGTTCCTTCACCGAGCGTATCCGCGTCCATTAAAGAGTCATGCGCTTCCCAGTACTTCTCCTGCTCGCCAGCGCATCGGGCAAAAATTGCTGCGCTCATGGCGTTTGGATTTTCATCCGCAATTGGGAGATCACGCCACACCAAGCGAACCGTTCCTTTAAACGTCGGAATAACGGTGGTGAGAATATTATTCATCGCACGACATCCCGGGCATTCATAATCGCCGTACGCCACGACGCTCATCGAGGATGTGACAGATCCATATCGAATAGGATCCGTTGCACGCAATGCTGGCGGTCGCATGACACCCAGATCGATCGCGTGTGGTTGGAGGGCTTTTTGAACGTCTGGTGGTGGATTTCCGGATTCGAACTTTGTGCGTGCCGTATCAACGGCGCTATAGACGAGCCATCCGGAAACAGCCAAAAGCAGAAAGACGGAAACGGCAAGGACAAGGCTGCGGTGGGACGTCATAGGTTATTTGAGGTCGTAGCTATAGAGACTGCCACTTTGTGCATCCGTAAAGAGGAGTTTTGATTTGTCGCCACTGATCACCGGGGATTTGATCGAGTAGTTTTGGTCTGCGGAATTGATCTTAGTCGCGGATCCGGTTGTTAAATCAACGCGATAGACATCATCTGGCAGTTTGTCGAATTCGGATCGCATTAAGCCGGAGTTATCCGGAAGATTTTGTGGCACGGCACAAATGATTTCATTTTCATCTGCCCAGGTGCATTTATCTGCCCAGGTGTTGAGGCCAAGCTTTTTGCGATTTGCACCCATGTTGGTTGTGTCGCCCGCAGAAAGCCAGATGGATGGCTTGTTGCCGTCCTCTGGCATCCAAACACTAAACAGCAAGCGATTGCCGGATGGGGACCAGTTTGGAAGAAATCCTTGGCCCGGTGCGATCAGCGAATTGAAATTTTCTTGATGCTGCCCAACGAAAAGGATCTGTTGTTGATTTCCGCCAACGGGATCGCCTGTTGTTGTCCATGCGACGACCTGACTGCTTGGTGTCCAGGCGACATGAACCTTGTCCGCATTGTTGCCGAGATCTTGGACCGCGTGAGCTTCGGTTCCATCTGGGTTGGAGACGATGAGGAAACGATTAAATTCATCGGTTCCTAAGCTTTTTGCGGCAACTTGATTATCGGATGGGGAAAATTGAAATTCATCCCAGTGACTTGGGAGCGTGACTTGCTGTTTGGTGTCAAAGTTGTAATACAGTTTTGATCCGTCGCCTGTGGTGATGATGGCGTTGTCTTTGGTGTTTGCCCAGCTGACCTTATCAACGTTATAAAATTGTTTATCGCCAAGGGAGGTGATGGTTCCGTCTTTTGTTGTTTTGTAAAAACGGCCGTCCTCTGGATTGTAAAAGCGCGCACCATTCTTATCTGCACTTGGACTGACGGCTTGCGTGATGCCAAGTCGAATAAGATTCGTCCCTGTTTGCAGTGTTGCTTGTGCGGCTGGAATGGTGACGGTAGGAACGGTGGCACTTGGTGGAAGGATTCCAGGTTGGGGAGCGGTTGTGACCGTACTCGTTGAACCTTGTCCCGCGGTTGGGAATGTTCCTGTGAGATCTGGTGTGTTTACCGCCGTGATTGGTGCTTTGGTTGGCGGAAAAAGCATCCAATAGACGACATAGCCCATTCCGAGTGAAATGAGAATGAAAACAATAGCGAAGAGAATTTTTTTTGTCCGGTCAGACATACGCCGTGAGTATATCCCGCACGGACACGCCTGCCTAGCCACCAAAAAAGTGTGCAACGCTTCCAAGATGTGACTTGTCGATCAGATACCAAACGACCGTGATCATGATAACGAGCGGACCAATGAAGCACGGTGGACTAAAGAGACAATTGACGCACATGGCGAGATCGCACGTGAGACATGCGAAATCTTCGCAAAAAGATTGATCTGGAATGAATTCACTTTGTGGACCGTATTTATTGATTGCCTGAACATTCCAAAATGCGAGGTCAACAAGGAGGGTGACGAAAAGCGTTTCGGCTGCCCCTGCACCAGCTGTACCTTTGATGTAGTCCACCATCTTTTTTCGCGCTTCTTGTTTTGCTTGTTCACCTTGTTGTTGCGCTTCTGCGTTAGATTCCTTGTTTTGTTTTCGGTCTGCGCGTTGTTGCGCGTTTAAATTGGCGAGTTGTTCATCTTCGTCCTCGTCCTCACCTTCCATCTGTTGTTCCGTTGGTCTGCTTTGTTGAGTCGGTCTTGCACCGGATTCGCCTGGGATGGATTCGGGTGCGCCTGGAAATGATCCAATCTCCGGAGATGTTTCCGCTGATTTTGGCGCAAAGGCTTGAAGTGTTCGATTTTTTTCATCTGAAAGCCGTCGCGATCGTTCAGCTTCTTCGCCGGAAGAGGGAAGGATGCCTCCACCACGCGTGTCTCCACCGGCCATTGGCGATGGGACATTTGGATCGGTGTAGGCGTACGTTGGCGCATTGAGACCACTGTCCAAAACTGAGCCAGAGGAACCACCAGAGTCTCCCATGGGCGTTTCGCCAAGAATGGAATCACCAGAGAGGGAAGATTGATCGCGTGATCGTCGGTCTTCGAGTTGTGCGGCGTCGAGTGATCCAGCAATGGCTCCTTGGGATAATGGGAGGTTGATTGGTCGTGATGGCTTTGGTCCGAGGGGAATTTGACCAACGCCAATAAATCCACGACCACCGGCGCTTGCTAATGCGCCAAATTGTTGGCCGATGCTTTGCGGTGCACGTGGTGCGGCGGGTTGCGCGATCCCTTGGACCTCTGTATCGATCGTTGACGCTTCCGATGGAGCTTGTGCGAGCGGGGCGCTGATAACCTGTCCGCTCTCTGGAGCAAGAGCGGCTTCTGTTGGGCTCGAGATGGATGTCGTGAATGCCGGCGAAATGGGTTGTTCGATGGGTTCCGGGAGTCCAAGTTCTTGTCGAATGGCTGGGATGCGTGATTGGACCGCTTGAATGACCGTTGGATCGGTTGGTTCGTCATTCCAAGCACGTGATAAATCTCTGCGGAGATCAAGCAATTGCTGTGCTTGTTGTTTGAGTTGCGGATCGGGATTTTTTTGTTCGTACGTGCGGAGTTCACGTTGAAGATCAGCGAGTTGAGCGATTTGTTTGATACCTCCATCCGCAATGAGATTTTTTTCTTGCTGAATTGCGGCGAGGGTGTTTGAAATTTGCTGTTGGATGTTTTGCAACTCTGCGACTTCGGCGGAAACGTCTGGAGATACTCCGGCGCTGGCCCGTTCACTGCCGCGCATTCCACCGGAAACGGATACGGTTCCACCGAGTGCTGTGCCTGCAGACGCGGCCATGTTTGCACCTGTGCTCGTTCCGCCAATCGTTTCGGCGTTTGACGGGATGTTTGCTAATCCGCCACCCGTTGCACTGCCTCCGGATGGAA
>CAITMG010000049.1 GCA_903893445.1 Candidatus Uhrbacteria bacterium
GTGGTGCGACGGCTGGGGATCGAACCCAGGACCTTGGGCTTAAGAGGCCCCTGCTCTACCAGCTGAGCTACCGTCGCATGACGATCTCATTTGTGCGGGGATATTACCCACATCTTCGCCGTGCGTCAAGAATCCTTCCCAAATTTCTTGACGATTTTACCGACCCTTGGTACGAATAGAACAGATATGAACCAGTCCTATCGGGTTACCTTGATCGCGAAGCCGCAAACGCATGGCTTCGGTCTTTGGTATTCCCGATCCGTCTGGCATCGAAACGATTAAGCGCGCACCGCTTTCGGTATCGGCACGGCTCGGGAATCTCCCCGAGCCGTTTTGTTTCCTGGAGGAAACATGCACCCTTCGACAATCTACCTGCTCTTTTTCACCCTCTTTGACGCGGGGATGTCCCTGACATTTGTCGGATATGTCCCGTTTCTCCTCTCGCTCGGACTGTCCCTTTCCGACGTCTCGATGATCAATGTGTGGTTTATGGCCGCGATCCTCGCCGGGGAAGTCCCGACCGGCATCTTCGCTGATCGTGTGAGTCGCGGGCGAGCCGTCCAGTTTGGGATCGCCCTGCACGTTATTGGGTCAGCGCTGTATGCGACGGCGACAGGTTTCAAAACCGCCCTCGCCTACGAAATGATTCTGGGATTTGGTGCCTCGTGGATTTCGGGCGCTGGAGGCGCGTGGATTCGTGATGCCCTGACGCGAACGGGCGAGGAACAACGTTATGCTCGTTTGATCGGCACGTCCGCGATCATTCGCGCCATCACCATCCTGATCTTTGGCGCCCTTGGATCGCTGATTGCGACGCGGTATGGCTTTCGCGTGATCTGGATCTGCAGTGCGGTCATCATGCTCGCGGCATTCGTTATCAGCCTCATCGGTATGACCGACATCGGCAATCCCATCCTTCATCCAGACGCGCGTCCCTCGGATCGCTGTCAGCTCTTTTCGCAGAGCGTTCGCGCCTTGCGGACAATTCCAGGCCTCGGCTGGATCACCGCGGCATGCATGATTTATGGACTCGTCCTGCCGTTCAATCACTATTGGACGCCGTTCTTTCTCCCTCGTGTTGGGACGGATGGCATGCCCCTGCTGTGGATCGTGATGTATGGATCACTGGCGGCTTCGGGGTTCGTGATTCGTCGGATGGTCTTTGATCGTTCGAGGGAAATCCTCGCCATCATCGTCGCGATGCTCATCACAGCAGTCGGATTCTTTTTGCTCAGCCTGCCTCAAGCAGTCTGGATGTCGTGGGTCCTTGTCGGCGTTCATGAAATTGGACGCGGATTGTTTTCGCCACTCGTGGAGATCTTTACGCAACATCGCGTCGAGAGCGCGTATCGAGCGACATATAGCTCGCTCCAATCGCTCCTCACGAAAATCGGCTATGTCCTGACGCTCACCGCTGTGTGGTGGTCAACGCGCGGGCTGCCGGCAAACGACGAAACGATTCAGATGGTCTGGAAGGCGTCCGGCGGACTCCTCCTCATCCTCATCGGCGTCTTGTGGACCTTTCGGCCACAACGGTCGTGTACTCCACGTGCCTAATTGTACGGCGAGCTCTTGCTCGCCGTTTTTTCTTTGCCCTTGCTCCTTCGTCTTTCTTTCGATACGCTCTGGGCACTTCGCGCACCCCTAGCTCAGCTGGATAGAGCGCTTCCCTCCGAAGGAAGAGGCCAGTCGTTCGAATCGACTGGGGTGCACCATCGAGCTTAGCTCGACCAGAAAAAATCATCGCTACAGGCGGTGATTTTTTGTTTGGTCGGCCGTTGACATTTTAAAAAATTACTGATACGAAAAACGTGGAGGAACCATGAACCTTTGGAAAATCATCCGTTTCGCCTTCCTACTGATGGGTGTCGCCGGTCTCTGCGGGTGCGCGGAGAAAAAGCCGATCAACCTCACCTATCTTTACGAGTCGATGGAACTGCGAGCGCTCCAGGCTTACGCGGACACGTGCCATCAAAAGAACGCCAAGAGTTCCTTCGATCCTTTTCCGTACAATACGAGATGGAACAACCACATCGCGACGGGCAACTACTGGTTCCGGCAACGCGTGAATGACCTCTGGCGAACCGTGCGAAGACGTGGAGCGTGCGTCATCTTCCATGTTGACCCGGCACCGAGTCCTTACTGCAGCAAGGGACATCCTCCGCTCATCGTCACCTCGGATGATCAGCCGAGCAATGATGCGGAGCTACACATCCTGTGTCTGTATGATTACGCAAAAGGAAAGAGCTGAACGCTTTGACCGACTCATGAAGTCGGTCATTTTTTTGTTGTGCTACACTCCCTGTCGATATATGCAGCCATTACGCCTCCCATTGATCCTTGCCTCTGGATCACCGCGACGACGCGAGATCTTGGAACGTCTTCGGATTCCGTTTGAGGTGATTGTGGCCGACATTGATGAAACGCCAAACGCAACAGAATCTGCCAAAGCCATGGTCACACGACTCGCCAAGGAAAAAGCCGCTGCTGTTGCGGCACAGCATCCAGGCCGATGGGTCTTGGCTGCAGACACGACGGTTGCGTTTCGCAATACTGTCCTCGGAAAACCAAAAAAAGACAAAGACGCACAGCGCATGCTGACGCAGCTTTCCGGCAAACGGCACGAAGTGTTTACCGGTGTCTGTTTGCGCCGCGATTCCGATGTCTTTTCATTTTGCGATACCACGGAGGTTCACTTTCGAACTGTCACTCCCGCGATGATCCGATGGTACGTTCGAACTGGCGAACCAATGGACAAGGCTGGCGCCTACGCCATTCAAGGGACGGGTGCCTTTTTGATTCAACGCATTACCGGCAGCATGACCAATGTTGTTGGATTACCCGTGGAAAAATTAGTGACGCTGTTATTGAAACAAAAGCTCATGACATTTACCGATCCTAGGATCGCACGCTAATCCCCCACATCAGTTCAAAAATTTGTTTGAGACTTTCCGCAAGATCTGGCGAATGAATGATAAATGCTGATCCTTCTTTTTTTGTGGAGATGATACCTATATTGCTTTCGTAGATATAGATGGCGGATTTGAGATCAACGTAGCCAGGAAGAAAACGGATCTGGCGAAGATATTCTGCTTCATCATTAAAGATCGCATCTGTCGGCATTTCTTTTGTTTTGACGCGGAGCGAACGACTTTTGATTCCTTTTTTCACGCGTGTCGCGATCCATTTTTCGATAAAGCCGCGATCAATCGTCTGAATCGTTTCGCCTGGCGGAGAAAAATAGACGTA
>CAITMG010000050.1 GCA_903893445.1 Candidatus Uhrbacteria bacterium
ACGGTGCATCTAGTTGAGCGTCTGCGTTGCCCAATCCGGACACGGAATCGTGTTCAAATCCGGATGTTCAAAAATGGTTGGCAGGGGATCGATCCGCGAATCACGTTTCGCGTTCGGATCGAGGTTGTAATATTTTTCTGGGATGAAATACGAACAGGCTGGTTCGCGTGTCCATGTCCGTCCATCGGCAGAGTCGTATGACGCTATTACCCCTTCGCCGCCTCCGACTCCGCCACTAGGTGCAAGATCAAAAATAAATTGCGAATCTTTCCAGTGCATTCCGATGACATTGATCGATGGCGGCGTGGAAAAGACATGCTCCCATGTTGCGCCTGAGTCCGCAGAAAAGATGACGCCGGAAACGGTTGTTGTGCTCGTGAAGATCGTTCCATCGTCATTGAAAAGCGGCGCATTCATATCCCGCTGATCGATGAGGCCAAAGTTTGCTTGTGCAGCAACTTCATACGCGTGATGAAATTGCGGCGCAGCAACACCGCTGGGAATTGCCCATGACGCCGGTCGCGTTGAACTCATCGGGATCGAACCGTCTTTTGCGTTGCGTGCAATCCAGTCTGCATGATCTGGCGTGAGTGGTTGGATCGCTGGTCCATTTTTTACCGCAGCGACAACAGGACATGCAGCGAATTCGCACAACGGTCCCGATCGTCCGACATAACTTCCATCCGGACATTGTTTTGCCTCCATGGTGCAAGCAACCTGTTGAGGTGGTGAAGTCTTTGCACAACCAGCACCGAGGCTCATTAAAAGGAGCGTCGCGAATGTCGTCCGAGAAAGAAGTGTCATATGTTATGAAGTATGGATCATTTTTGCGAGTTCCTCCAGCGTCTGCGCGTCTTCGATGTTCTTGTCGCCGATTTTTGTTCGTCGCAGCGCGGTGAGGTACGCCCCGCATCCTAAGCGTTCGCCAAGATCGCGAGCGATCGCGCGGATGTATGTGCCGGATCCGCATGAAACTTCAAATGTGACTTCGTTGCCGTTCAGCGATAAAAGTTTGATGTCGTGGATCGTAATGATTTTTTTTGGTCGTTCAACCGTGTCGCCTAATCCTTTGCGCGCCAGCTCGTACATCTTTTTTCCGCCAACTTTTTTTGCGCTGTAGAGCGGCGTGATCTGTTCCGATGTTCCCAAAAACGAATGCAAAGCCGTTTCGATTTCTGTCTGCGTAGGGGCAGACCGATGTGTCTGCCCTGTTTCATTCGTACGAACCGGGTCGACACGTCGGTCGACCCCTACATATTCTGTAATGGTTCCCTCCGGATCATCGGTCGTGCTGGTAAATCCTAATTTCGCTGTCGCGATATACGTCTTATCCAAACCCACGAGCGCCGTAAGTTGCTTTGTCGCTTTGTTGATGCCGAGAATCAACAACCCTGTGGCAAATGGATCCAACGTTCCGGCATGTCCAACGGCGCGCGTCTGAAAAATACGTCGCACACGATCAACGACGTCATGTGACGTGATGCCAGCCGGTTTGTCGATCAAAAGCAGTTGGTCCATAGGAAAGTAATGTTGGGGCGCGGTCTCCGCGCCCGGTCCGTTGCATCCTAGCAAAAAGAAAACCGCTCCGATAGAGAGCGGCGACGGACGGGTTAAAAGTGATAACTGACCACGAGATGAGCGATCGGGGACAGCGGAATGAGCCAATAGTTGCCGTACTGCCAGACAAGGTAGGTCCCTGCCAGCAATCGGTAGGTCGTCTCGACCGAATCGCGACGATCAACGGCACCCAGGAGGTAGCCGCCTTCCAACCAGTCAGATCCCATCAAAATCCGCGTTGGAAGATGGGTCGCGTCATGCGGACCGTTGCATTTATCCAGGATGACGGCGAGATACTGAACCGATGAACTCCGTTCATTGGGATGCAAGACAATGGTCAGATTGACCCCATGCCCGCGCTTGTTGGAGAGATCGAGTCCGATGTGATCGAGGAGGTGGGGCTTAATGACACCGGTTTTCCGGGCATAGGCTTCCACCGCATCGAACGGGAAAACGGTCGCTTGACCGTTGCAATACCGGCAGTTCGGATGAGGGGAAACCAGGGGATCGGCCATCAAATGACCTCCGAAAGAGCTATCGATACAAGACCACAAACGCCAGAGCGTCGTCAATGCCGATTTCATTGACGGAAACGCCGTTTCCGCGTACCGTTGTGCGCATGAACGTTTCCGACCTCTCCCGCCGATTAAAGGTTACCCCGTACGAGCTTTTGGAAAAACTCCCATCGCTCGGTTTTGACGTGGGTCGCCGTGCCATCAAGATCGATGATGTGCTTGGTGAAAAGATTTTTAAAAAGTGGATTGAAAATGAACGTCGCGAACGATTGCGCGGAACGTTGCTCATGGGCGCAAATCAGGGCAAAGATCAGGCCCCGGTTGCAAAAAAGGAAGTCAAACTTCCAGCGGTCATCATTGTTCGTGAACTGGCCGGTCGTTTGGGGTTGCCAGTCACCAAGGTCATCCAGCAGCTCATGAAGGCAGGCATTTTGGCCTCGCAAAACGAACGTCTCGACTTTGAGACTGCCGCGATTATCGGCGAAGAGCTCGGTTTTGCCGCAAAGCCGGAAGAAGTGAAAAAAGAAGACGCGATTGAAACCGTGCAAGCGCTTGACCGTGTCCACGAGGTCATGGCCAACGAAGCCGAGGAGAATCTGGTTGCACGTCCGCCGGTTGTGGTGGTGATGGGTCACGTTGACCACGGCAAGACGCGCACGCTCGATGCGATTCGCGCGACCAACGTCATGGGTGGCGAAGCAGGCGGCATCACGCAGCATATCGGTGCGTACCAGGTCGTTAAAAAAGATCGCAACATTACCTTTATTGATACGCCAGGCCACGAAGCGTTTACAGTGATGCGTTCGCGCGGTGCCAAGGTCGCGGATATCGCGATTCTTGTCGTTGCCGCAGATGACGGTGTCCAACCACAGACAAAAGAAGCTGTAAGCATCATTCAAGCCGCCAAGCTTCCATTTGTTGTCGCGCTAAACAAGATTGATAAAGCCGAAGCCGATCCAGATCGCGTGCTCGCACAGCTTGCCGAACTTGGTGTCACGACCGAAGCATGGGGTGGCAACGTCCCGATGGTCAAAATTTCCGCAAAAACCGGTATCGGTATTGATGATTTGTTGGAAAACGTCTTGCTCGTCGCCGATGTCAACGCAGATAAAATCCGCGCAAACCCAGCGCGTCTCGCCGTGGGAACGATCATCGAAGCGCACGTCGACAAGGGTGAAGGTCCGGTCGCAACCGCATTGATTCAATCCGGCACATTGCATCGCAACGAATATCTTGGCATCGCAGGCGCAGCCTATGGTCGCGTTCGTTCGATGCGCGATTGGACGGGTAAACAGATCGACGCCGCAACACCAGGCACGCCAGTCAAGATTCTCGGATTCAAAGTGGCGCCAGCTGTTGGTGATATTTTGGAAGTACCAAAGGATCCAAAGACGCTCGAAGCCAAAAAGATGAAGACCTCACAGCAGGTTGCATCCGGCTTTACGGCAACGCGCATGGTCAAACCGCAGGGCGAAGAAAAGAGCAGCAAAAAGGTGCTCAACGTCGTGCTCAAGTGCGACACGCTTGGTTCGCTCGAAGCGTTGCTCGGCATGTTTGAAAAGGTTCAGCACGATGACGTCGGCGTCGAAGTCATTCAAAAGGGTCTCGGCAACATCAACGAAAACGACATCACGCGCGCGGAAAATTCTCCTCCAGCTGTTGTCTACGCGTTTGGTGTCATGGTGAGTCAGCAGGCCGCGTCATTGGCGCGCGACAAAAATGTTGAAGTGAAAGAATACAAAATTATTTACGAATTGTTCGACAACATCGTTGAGCATTTGAACATCCTCGTTCCGCCGGAAGTGATTGTGACGCCGCTTGGTGAATTCGAAGCTGTCGCGATCTTCCGCACAGAACCAAATCGCATGGTTGTCGGTGGCAAGGTGAAAGATGGCAAAATCGTGGCCGGTGAAAAAGCACGCGTCTGGCGCGGCGAAGAGCCAATCGGTCTCGGCATCATCGACACGGTGCAGTCCGGCAAGTCCACGGTCAAAGAAGCGCACGGTGGTCAGGAATGTGGCATCTCCTTCAAGGGCAAGACGCGCATCATGCCAGGTGATCGCATCGAAGTCTTCCACGAAGAAGTCAAAGAACGAAAGATCGCCATCGGACGATAAATCAAAACAAATCGGTAGGGGCGCACGGCGTGCGCCCCTTTTGATATCAGAAATAGTCGTTATGCGTATATTGATGAGTAGGGTTATCTGATGGTAAAATCAAAATACTATGACATTAATTTCAGGATTATGAACAAGGAGCAATTGCAGTGGATCGTTATTACACTCATCATCGTCGGATTGATCGGCGTCGGAGGAATGGTGATGAGCCAGAGCTCACAATTGAATCAAGTTTCACGCTCTTTAATGAGCATTTCCTCTCAAGTTCAAGATCTGTCACAGCGTTCGACGGTTGCCGCCGCGCCACCTGTTCAGCAGGTTGCTCCAACTTCGGCACCCGCTGTAGTTGCTCCAATCGTGTCGCCGCCAACACAGTCGCTCTCCTTATATACCGATCCGCAAAGTGGCATTAATTTTGTCGTGCCGAGTGGATGGACCGTTGGCTCGGATGAAGGTGGTAATGTAAACATTGTGAAAGCAGATAGCTCGGTGAGCTTTGAAGTCCTTACGAACAAGGCGGAGTGGCAAAAGCGCATGAGCGCACCTGGAGTTAACAATGACGACGTACAGCTTAAAAAAGAAGTGATGACCGTTGGAGGCTTTCCAGCAACGCAGTTTATTTTTCAACGAAATACCGGAGTTGCATCATCGTTTCAATATGGTGAATATTTTGTCGATGGAGGTTCAAAATGGTACGTCGTTTCAACGACGGCTCCAAGTGCAGATATCACACAGATCATTCAAAGCATAAAGTTCTAAATACATTCAAAAAACCCGTCTCACAAAGACGGGTTTTTTTGTTTTGGCTTGAATCCATTGACAAAATGGCTGTTTTTGCGTAGGTTGCGGCCAGGTCCTTGAATTCAAAAAGGGGAGACGAGATGCAAAGTTCTCATGCCGTGCTGGATGTGGTGCAGGCCTATGGCCAGATGCAGGAGATCATGTCCACGGTGATGCGCGAGTCGCGAAGTCAGCTCCTCGAAGGAAAGTTGTTGTCGGAAGTGCGAACGTTCGCAGCGAACCGATTTTGCGTCCTGACGCAGCAGGTTCTGCCCGAGTTCGGCGTTCTGATGTCGGATTCGTCACTCTGTCGCGATGGATCGCATCCGGCACTCGATGTGTGGATCGCGATCAACCCGCTGGACGACCGCGGCGTAACTGGTCCGGATTCCGCCATGGTATTCGGTCCATCGATGGCGCTGATCCGCAACGGGCAGATCGTGGCATCGTGCGTCGGGAGCGTCTACAGCGAGACGATCATCGGCACGACCGACGAGATGAATCACGTCACGGTAAGCGGCACGGTCGTGATGCCGCGCGTCCTGTCGGGTGTGCCGCAGACGAACGACTGGGAGGTGATGACGTACCGACCGGGACGCAGCATGTCGAAGTTCGCGAAGAGGCTGCAAAAGAGGCAGATGCACGGTGGGTCCGAAACCCTCCTTAAGATGTGTGGCTACGTCTGGAGGGACTGCGATGGCGCGCTAATCCTTCCTCGCGCTACGTATCAGCCGTGGGAGATTCTTCCCATCATGGCCATCTCCGACGCGTTGCGTATGCGGCTCTATCCCATCTCTGCGTTTACGCAGCTCTCGTACGCGGCGCGCGCCTTCCGCGTCACGCGTGATCCG
This sequence comes from Candidatus Uhrbacteria bacterium, assembly GCA_903893445.1. Classification (GTDB taxonomy): domain Bacteria; phylum Patescibacteriota; class Patescibacteriia; order 2-12-FULL-60-25; family 2-12-FULL-60-25; genus CAITMG01. Next base: position 5,821 of record CAITMG010000050.1, read on the forward strand.
CAGACGGTGAACGAAGAGGTGGTGCTGGCGCACGCCGATCGCTTCGACGACATCGTTCGTTGGCTTGATCCAAATGTCCTTCCGGATTGTTTGACGTAAAATCTCCACTCGGAGGTTCTTTTTTATGTCAGGAAACATTGACAAAATGGCCGTTTTTGCATAGGTTGCGGCCAGGCCCTTGTGGAAGGAACAGCTCGAATGAATCAAACGCTTGGTCGAATCAACGGACATCTCATTGGTCTGGCGATGAAGGAGATGGTGCGCCGCGCGATCGGCGTGATCGACGCGCAGCGATTCTTCTTCGAAGCAAAGGAGAAGGTCGCGGATCATCAACCGACGAAGCAGGACTTTGTGACGAGCGCCGATCTCGCCGCGCAAAAGGTCTACGTGAAGCTGATCCGCGAGTCGTTCCCGGACTACGGCATCGTGGCGGAAGAGGATCATCTCTCCGTCGACTGCAAGATGCCGGATTCGGTCCTGATGTTCACTGTGGATCCGCTCGACGGGACCAAGGCGTTCATCCGCGGTCAGTCGCACGGCGTCGGCACGATGATCTCGCTCGTCCAGGATGGGCAGGTCGTTGCGGCGTACATCGGTGATGTGATGACTCGCGAGATCTACGGCTACCGTCCGGGATCGGAGAAGGTGCATCGCATCACATCCAACGGACGCGCCGCTCGGCTCAAGATCGACGAGACGCGTTCGCTCGCGGATCAATACGTCTTGCTCCGCGACGATCCCGATCTCTACTCCGAGCAGGCGCAAAAGTTGATGCGCCGCAAAAAGGAGGGAGGTCTCGTCAAGGGGATGGAGGTGACCGGCGGCAGCATCGGCATTCACATGGCGCGCCTTTGGAAGGGCGAAGTCGGAATGACGATCTTCCGTCCCGGACCCAACACCCCGTGGGACCTGATGCCGATTCTCGGCATTTCCGAAATGCTCGGTATTCGGTTCTATCCTATCTCCGCGTTCGTCGTGAACGCGTATGGACGCAACGCGTACGTCGTCTCGCCCGACATCCAGTCGGTCGACGAAGAAGTCGTCGTCATTCACATCTCGCGCTTCGACGAAGTCGCCGACGCCCTCGGCCGCTGAACATCAACCAACCTCGAACCTCCTCGGAGGTTCTTTTTTTATGCCCGGGCGTGTTGCCCTTTCAGCGTGATTCCGTTAGGATATGCAGGATATATGGCCACAAATCCATCTGTGAACACCGACGCGAACATCGTTGAACACTTTTTGACGCGCTCCGTGGAAAATGTGTTTCCAACAAAGGAAAAGTTGGCCAGCTATTTGGCGTCCGGCAAACGTATCACCGTGTACACAGGCATCGACCCGACCGGTCCAACATTGCATCTTGGCCATTTGATCTGGTTGCGCAAACTCGCAGAACTCCAAAAGATGGGTCATCGCGTCATCATGTTGATCGGTGATTTTACCGCCATGATCGGCGACCCAACGGACAAGTCCGCGGCACGCAAACGCCAGACGCGCGAAGACGTTTTGGAAAACTGCAAACTCTACAAAAAACAGGCAGAGAAATTTTTAGACTTCGGCGGATCAAATCCAGCCGAACTTAAATTCAATAGCGACTGGTTAGGCAAGATGTCGTTTGGTGATGTCGTGGAACTTTCTGCGCATTTTACGGTTCAGCAAATGATGGAACGCGACATGTTCGAAAAACGCGCAGAGGAAAACAAACCAATCTACCTGCACGAATTTTTGTATCCATTAATGCAAGGTTATGACTCGGTCGCGATGGATGTGGATTTGGAAATTGGTGGAAACGATCAGATGTTTAACATGCTCGCTGGCCGCACGTTGTTGCGCGAGATGAAGCAAAAGGAAAAATCCGTGGTCACGCTCAAGTTGCTCGAAGATGCATCTGGAAAAAAGATGGGAAAGAGCGAAGGCAACATTGTCGCATTCTCCGACACGCCAGAGGACGCCTACGGCAAAGTGATGAGCTGGACGGACGGGATGATTTTGCCGGGCTTTGAGCTGTGTACGGATGTTTCTGATGAAGAAATTGCCGAGATGCGCGCATCAATGTCGAATGGCGAAAACCCAATGGCCTTTAAGCGTCGTCTTGCGAGAGAGATGGTGACAGTTTTGCATTCTGCCGAAGATGCAGATGTCGCCGAAGCGCATTTTTCCAAAGTGCATCAAGCCAAAGAAGTTCCGGATGAAATCAAAGAATGGAAACTCGAAACCGAAAACGCAAAACTCGCTGATGTGTTAATGGCCGCAGGAATCGTGGATTCAAAAAGCGAAGCACGTCGTCAGATTGAACAAGGCGGCGTCAAAGTGGATGGCGATGTTGTGACAGATGTTGCCGCAACCGTGTCCGCTGGTTCCATTATCCAAAAAGGCAAACGATTTTTCGTGAAATTAGTTTAAGCTACTGCCTACAGCCTACTGTCTATTTGCTATGAACTACGCCTGGGATGCAATCGTGAATCACGTTGCGCGAAAAATCAGTGAAGCCGCAGAGATCACGGTGACATCGGCAGATCTTGTCGCGCCACCAAAGCCGGAACTCGGCGATCTTGCCTTTGGCTGTTTTGTGTTGGCAAAGTCGCAAGGAAAATCTCCCGCAGATATCGCCGTTGCGTTAACGGAAAAATTAAACGCGCACACCAAAGACCATTTGATCGCGTCAGTGACAGCCGCTGGGCCGTACGTCAACGTCACGCTCAAAGCCGGTGAAGTGATTTCGCGCATCGTGCAAGATGTCGAGCGCGATAAAAATAGCTACGGCGCAAGCGAAGACGGGGAGAAGAAAAAAGTCATGCTCGAGTATGCCAACCAAAATACGCACAAGGAAGTGCATGTTGGTCATGCGCGTGTGTTTGTTCTTGGCGCGTCTGTCGCAAAGTTATTGCAACGCAATGGATGGTCCGTGATCACCGCCGGTTATCACGGCGATATCGGTGCGCACGTGGCAAAGTGTTTGTGGTTGTTTGTGCGCCAGGCCGCATCCGTCATCCCGCAACCGGTTGAAAAGAAAAAGAAAGGTGTGGAACCGGCAAAACCAATGAACCCAGACGAATGGGCGCAATTTGTGTTGACGCATCTTGATGCAGAGATGGCCAAAGCCATGCTCGAAAAAATCCCAGCCGACGAACGCACGGGGAAATATCTCGGCAAGATGTACAGCGAGTCCACAAAAGTCCTCGAAGAAAATCCAGAGTGGAAAGACGAGGTTTCGGACGTCCAACGAAAACTCGAAGCAAAAGATGCGGGTTGGGATGTGATCTGGCAGGAGACACGCCGTTGGTCCATGGATGAGTTTGCGCACATCTACGAGGATTTGCGCATGAACATCGACAAGACCTACGTCGAAAGCGACATGGTCGCTGAGGGTCAGGCAATGGTCGACGAGCTCGTCAAAAAAGGCGTTGCCAAAGAAAGCCAAGGAGCGATGGTCGTGGATTTGGAAGCCGAAAAACTCGGTGTCTTTTTGGTGCGCAAGTCGGATGGCACGTCACTGTATTCCACGAAAGATCTCGCCCTCGCGTTTCGCAAAATCAAAGATTATCCAGATTTGTCCCGCAGCTTGGTGATGATTGATTTGCGTCAGTCATTGTATTTCAAGCAGTTGTTTCAAACGCTCAAGATGATGGGCATGAAACAGGATTTGCAGATGGTTGGATTTGAATTCGTGACGTTAAAGAACGGCGCGATGTCGAGCCGCGAAGGAAACATCGTCACGTTGCAATCCTTTCGCGACGAAGTTGTTGCGGTCGCAAAAACCGAAACCGCCACGCGTCATCCTGATTGGCCACAAGGAAAAATTGAGCATGTGTCATGGTGCTTGGCCATGGCTGGCATCAAGTACGGCATGCTCAAACAAGACACAGAAAAAATTATTGTGTTCGATTTGGAAAAAGCATTATCCTTTGATGGCGACACGGGTCCATATATTCAATATGCCGCAACGCGTCTCGCGAGCATTTTGAAAAAAGCCGATTGGAAGCCGGAAACCGGCTTAAAAGAAGGCGATTTAAGTCTTCTCAAAGAGCAGACCGAGCGACGTCTCGCCTTGCAGATTGCGGCCTTGCCACGCGACATTCGACGCGCCGGTGCCGAGCTCAAGCCATCGGTCATCGCACAGTGGTGCTTTGGCATGGCACAGCGAACGAACGACTTTTATCGCGACGTCAAAGTGATCGACGGCGAACCGGAACTCAAAGCTCCGCGTCTGCGACTCATTGCCTCGGCGCTCTCAACCTTAATCATCGGCCTCGACCTTCTCGGAATTACCGTCCCTGAGGAGATGTAGCCCTAGCTACGAGCTACCGCCTACCGTCTACTGCCTAAACAAATATGACCAACGAAGAACTTCACCGATTATTTCACGATCTCCGCAGTCCCATTGGCGGCATCCGCGCGCTCGCCTCATTATTTGTTGAAGGAGATTTTGGGCAACTGACGCCCGAAGCCGCTCACGCGATGCAAACCATTCAAAAGACGGCGGAAGATGCGCTCGCCATGATCGAACAGCGCGCCTTGACCATCGAAAAGTAAACAACGTACCGTATGGCTATGTTCTCACCTCCAAAACGAAATGATATGTCCGCTCAACCATCTCAACAATCGTCCGGTGCAAACGTCACGGTGATTGCGCGCGGCGTACGCGTGCAAGGTGACTTTACCAGTCAGGGGGATGTGGTGATCGACGGTGTGGTCGAAGGTCACGTGACGACAACGGCTCAGCTCAAGGTTGGACCAGAGGCAAAACTCAAAGCCGACGTCACGGCCAACGATGCCATCATCGCCGGGGTGATCGAGGGGACGCTGATCGTGAAACGAAAATTGGAATTAAAATCAACCGCAAGTGTGATGGGTGATGTCACCTGTGAAACCGCGGCGATCGAAGCCGGTGCATCGTTGCAAGGAAAAGTTTCTATTGGATCAAAGCCAGGCGCCGCGCAAAAAACAGCCGGAGCCGGGAAGTCCGAGTAAAGGGAGGACGACGCAGGCGATCCTGCGTATTGTATGACTGACAGCCGGTACGCATTCGTGTACGACGAAACGCTTAGCGAACGCAAATACGAACGCGACCTTATGGCCCTTTCGGCCAAACTCACGACCCTCAATATCACGGGTCGTGATGTTCGTTTAGCGATGTTTCGGAGTGTGAAAGAAACGATTGAAGGGATGGTGAAGCAGGGCGTCACAACATTTGTCGTTGTTGGGAATGATCGTACGCTGGATAAAGTGATGTGGTTTTTGCCAGATCTGGATGTGACGCTGGGATATATTCCGTTACTCCCGCCGTCTGAAGTCGCTGGTCCGCTGGCGATCCCAACCGGTGTTGCGGCATGTGATGTCCTTGCGGCGCGTTTCGTGGAGACGATTGATGTGGGGATTTGTGATGGACGATATTTTTTGTCCGAAGCCAAAATGACCAACACGGTCGCCGAGATTCAGATTGATGGAAAATTTAGTTTATCCTTGATCGATCGGGGGACGATCATTGTTCGCAATCTCGACATTCGCAATAAAGAGCAGGAGATTCGCAATGACGCCAAAGACGGATTATTGGAGGTGATCGTGAAGCCAAATCCAGAGAAAGTGTCCCGTTGGCAAAAGCCAAAAGTCGAAATTACCAAGATGTACATGAAGACCGGAATGGTGAATTCCGCAGAACCGGTCGACGTCTTGATTGATGGCCATATGATGAGCGGATTTCGATTTCCCTTCGGAATTGCCCCAAAAAAGCTCAAGATGATCGTTGGTCGGGGTCGAAAACTGTCCCCTCAGGACGGCATCTTGTCAGAACGAACGCCTTCGGCTACACTGCGGTCTGCACCTGGGTTTTCCCAGGCGCCAACTCGAAAAGAGGAAGAATAAGCGCAGGTGGCGGAATTGGTATACGCACCAGCTTGAGGGGCTGGCGCTCGCAAGGGCGTGGAGGTTCGAGTCCTCTCCTGCGCACCA
>CAITMG010000051.1 GCA_903893445.1 Candidatus Uhrbacteria bacterium
AGAAAAAACGTTTCATATTCCAAAGCATTGTCCGATTTGCGGATCTTCTGTTTCGCGCAAAGAAGGGGAAGTTGCGACAACATGCACCAATCCAAATTGTTTCGCGCAAGAGCTTGCCGGTATTTTGCATTTTGTGACCGCCATGGATATGCGCGGTCTTGGCGATAAAATTGCGGAACAGTTGTTACAAAACGGACTCGTTCACGAACCGGCAGATTTGTACGAACTCACGCCCGGAGATTTTTTTGGCCTCGAAGGGTTTGCAGAAATTTCCTCCAAAAAGTTATTTGACGAAATTCAATCACATAAATCCGTTCCACTGGATCGATTTATCAACGGTCTTGGGATTCGTCATGTTGGCGAAGAGACGGCACGTGATCTTGCAAAACATTTTGGGACGTTTGAAAAAATCCAACACGCCACAGACGAAGAATTGCAATCCGTCCCCGGCATCGGTGAAGTTGTTGCCACGTCACTCGTCGCCTTTTTCCACGAAGCAAGAAATCGCCATCGCATTGAGCATCTCTTGAAGCATGTCGTCGCTACCGCCTACAGCCTACCGCCTACGGCCTTGAACGGCCCATTCTCCGGAACAACCTGGGTCCTCACCGGCACGCTCGCCGCCATGTCCCGCGATGAAGCGAAAGAAAAAATCCGCGCCCTCGGCGGCGACATCTCCGAATCCGTTTCCAAAAAAACATCATTCGTCGTTGTTGGCGCAGAGCCAGGCTCAAAAGCAGACAAAGCGGAAAAGCTGGGAGTGACGATTTTGAATGAAGAAGCGTTTTTGAAGAAATTAGAATGACCTCCCCCAGCCCCCTCCTTCGCTAGGAGGGGGATTGTTAGAAAAATGATGGAATAATATAAACCAGCGTCCCCCTAGCGAAGGGGGACAGCAGGGGGTTTACTTATGACACATATTTTCAATCGTTCAGATCAAAACGATCTTCGAAAGAAATTACGAAACGAACCGACGGAAGCGGAGGTTTTTCTTTGGCAGAAATTAAAAAATAAACAGCTCAACGGTTATAAGTTTCGGAGACAGTATGGCATTGGCGAGTACGTCGTTGATTTTTACTGCGTTGAAGCAAGATTGGCTATTGAGGTTGATGGACCGATTCACGACGGCGAAGAAAACGCAGCGAACGATGCGGACCGTCAAAAGAATATTGAAGCACTCGCTTTACGAATAATTCGATTCACGATGACGATATTTTTTTGAGAATGCAGAACGTCTTATTAGAAATCTCAAAAGAAATATCTAAGACATGTCCCCCTAACGAAGGGGGACTACAGGGGGTAAAAAAACGGGACGGATAAAAAAATCCCGCCGATCAGGTGATGGCGGGAGAGGTGCTAGTCGCAGTCGTCTGGCGGAAGTCGGAACGTCGGTTTGCGGGCGTTGCGTTGCTTGAGTTGTCCGAGAATTGCGCTCCCCAGGCTTGAGAAGTGCAGTATCATGAAAAACAGCGTGCTTAGACCGTTCCCATAGAACAGAGCCATCATTCCGAAGTTATAGCTCACGAAGGTGAGGATGCTGCTTAGGACGAACAGGCAGAATGCGACAACGCTCATCTTCTCGGAAAAGCTGGTCACGGCAACCTCCGTCATCTAGGTATCAATGAACGCGTCGTTTGTCAATGAGTGACATGAAAAAAGCCTCCCTCTTGCGAAGAGGGAGCTGAGGGAGTTAATAAAAAAATCCCGCCGATCAGGTGATGGCGGGTGAGACGATGTCTGCTCTAATCGAACGCATCGTCATCTTCATCCTCTATATTATTTGCTTCCGCATCCTTTCTTTTTGGGTTGAGGGCTTTCACCTCATCGCAGACATCGACGAGGAGGCAAGCAAGTAAGAGAGTGCCGAGGGCCGCCAAGATGATGTATGTCCTCGGCGAAGGGCTCGCGATGGCGATGATAGTGCTTGATAGAAACAGCCAAAAGAGCAGCGCAGAAACGTTCACCCGCATGACCACCTCCGTCATCTAGGTATCAATGAGCGCGTCGTTTGTCAACGAATTACATGAAAAAACTCCCTCTTCCCAAGAGGGAGTTGAGGGAGTTCGTGTGTCGATGTGCGGGCTGGAGAGTCGGACTCCAAATCACTTGGACGCGGACTTTTTACCGCGAAGAGATGGGTCTGCGCTTTCACAAGGGACGGTAGCGAGAACGTTGTATTCTACCCATTCGGGGAAGGATGGAGATCTGCTGTCCGTCCGCTCCGTTGCTAGGTAGCAGATGTTCGTTCGGTTATCGCGGATGTAGACGTGTCCGCGAAGTGAGCCTACGGTGATCGCATCGAGCACCTCGACGCGATCTTCGGCGATTTCATGCTTCTTCCTACGTATGTCACTTTCAGCTAAATGAGTGATGAAGTAGACGAGGCCGCCTACGAAGCCAAAGCAGAGTATGAACGCGATGGCTTGAGTTTTTCTCTTTGTCACTTTTTCCTCCGAGAATATTTATAACTGTGAGAGATTGATCTGTCAACGGATTGCGACAAAAAAACCCGCCGATCAGTCGATGGCGGGAGGGGTTCTAGTCGTCGCAGTCGTGCGACTGAAGCCGGATGTTCGGCTTGCGTTCGTTGAGCTTCTTGAGCTCCGCCAGGATCGCGTGCCCGAGACTACCCAAGTACAGGATCGCAAGGACGAAGGCCGCGAAACTAGATTTCTCGAACGCTTTCCCGGGAAAGTACGAATGGGCGACGAGTGCAGCAACGGCAATGAGGATAAAGACGAATTGATTGAAGATAACGCTCTTTTCGTAGAAACTTTTCATGTTAGCCTCCGGTAGATGAATATCACAAAATATCGTGATCGTCAACGGGTGTTGAGTGTCTTCCTTCTCTCATGTAAGCTGTTCCCATATGTCACTTTCCCGCGAAGATGTCCTGCATTTAGCCGATTTGGCGCGATTACAGCTGTCCGAAGACGAAATAGCCTCTGCACAAAACGATTTGGGGAATATTTTGAATTTTATCGATCAATTGAAAGAAGTGGATACCGATGGTGTCGAGCCAATGACCATGCCCGCGCGTGCCGAAGGCTGGCGCGAGGACGTGGCTGTGCCGGTTGATGAATCGGTGCGCGAATTGATTCTTTCCAACTTTCCAAAACGCAAAGGCGATTTGTTGGCCACGCCAGGCGTTTTTGAAAAGCCAAAGGGTGGAAAATAACGGATATGTCCAAACGATTAAACGAACTGACCATTTCCGAAGCGCGCTCGTTGCTTGATGCGGGGCAAGCGTCTTCTGTCGATCTGACAAATGCGTGTCTCGAAGAAATTCGTGGCAAAAACGGATTGTTGAACGCGTTACTCGAAACCTTTGAAGAATCAGCTCTTGAAGAAGCAAAGCGCAGTGACGAACGTCGTGCCGCAGGTGCGCGTCTTGGCGTGCTCGACGGAATTCCAATGGCCATGAAAGATAATATTCAGATTCAGGGCAAACACGTTTCAGCCGGCTCCAAGATTTTGGAAGGATACGTTGGTGTGGCAGATGCAACGGTCACAAAAAAATTAAAAGCCAACGGTGCCGTGCTCATTGGCCGTGCGAACATGGATGAGTTTGCCATGGGTTCGTCTAACGAACGATCTGCGTACGGTCCGGTCAAACATCCGCATGATCTTGAGCGCGTCTCGGGTGGTTCATCTGGTGGGAGCACGGTCGCGGTTGCGGCACACATGTCGCTGGCGTCGCTTGGTTCAGATACTGGCGGATCGATTCGTCAGCCAGCCGCGTTTTGCGGCATTGTTGGATTAAAACCAACCTATGGTCGCGTGTCGCGATCTGGATTGCTCGCGATGGCATCTTCGCTTGATCAGATTGGTCCACTCACCAAAAATGTCGAAGATGCGGCAACCGTTCTCGAAGCGATTCAGGGCGCAGATCCGATGGATCAAACGACCAGTTCTGCAAAACCATTTATTCCATCATGGAAAGAAAAACTCACCGGCGTTCGCATCGGTCTTCCGCGCGAAGCCTGGGGTGAGGGGATGGATCAAGGCGTTCGTGATCGTGTGACGGAGGCGGTGAAGGTTTTAGAATCCCTCGGAGCGACGGTGACAGAAGTTGATTTGCCATATGTGGATGAAGCGCTTGCCGTGTATTACGTCTTGATGCCGTGCGAAGTGTCTGCCAATTTGTCGCGATTTGATGGCATGCGGTACGGACAACGCAAAGAGGGATTGTCACTACTTGAAACATATTTGCAGTCTCGCGCCGAAGGTCTTGGACCAGAAGTTCGCCGACGCATCTTGCTTGGCACATACGCGCTCTCTCGCGGCTACTACGAAGCCTATTACGTGAAAGCAAAAAAGGTGCAGACGTTGATTCGTCGTGCCTACGAAGCAGCGTTAACGAATGTGGATGTCTTGCTCACGCCAACCGCGCCAACGACGGCCTTTAAGCTCGGTGAAAAAACGAAAGATCCGCTCGCGATGTATCTCGAAGATATTTTCACCGTCGGTGTGAACGTTGCCGGATTACCAGCTATTTCCGTTCCGTGTGGCAATTCCGACGGTTTACCGGTCGGCATGCATCTGACAGGTCGTGCCTTTGACGAAGCAACATTGCTGGCCGTCGCTCGTGCGTACGAGATGGCTCGCGAATAATATGGACGAAACGCTGTACACTGATCCTTCAACCGTCTCGATTTGGCCATACGTGATCTACGGAGTTCTTGCAGTCATTGCCGTGATCGCGTTGTTTGTTTTTTTGTATTGGCTGAAAAAACGGTTGATGCGACCAGAGCTTGTTGGGATGACCCGTGAGCAGATCGCCGCACGTTGGATCGAGATTCGCAAAACCAGTCAGATGGGATTGATGGGGGCAAAATTAGCGATCGTTGAAGCGGATACACTCCTCGATTCCGGATTAAAATCCATGATGATGCCGGGAGAAACACTGGGTGAGCGCTTGAAGGTCGCCTGTTACAAATATCCAAAACTACAAAACGTCTGGTGGGCGCACAAGTTGCGTAACTCCATCGCCCACGAATCGACATTTCAAATCTCTACACGCGAAGCCAGTCGCGCTATTGATGAATTTGAAAAAGCGTTAAAAATACTGAACGTTCTGTAATGTTTCCCTACATCGAATCCCATACGTGGTCGCTTGGACCGCTCACATTTCAAACGTGGGGGACGCTTGTGGCAACGGGATTTATCGTGGGGACGTGGATCGCCGCACAACGAGCAAAGAAAAACGGCCTCAATCCAAAACTTGTGTGGGATATGGCGTTTTGGATTTTTTTAGCTGCGATGATCGGATCGCGTGTGTTTCACGTTGTTTTTTACGATCCGATGTACTACCTCGCGCATCCATTAGATGCGCTTGATCCGCGTCGTCCGGGGTTTGCGATTGAAGGTGGATTTTTTGCGAGCGCCGGTGTGTTTTGGTATTTCATTCAAAAACACAAACTCAATTTTTACGCGTACGCCGATACGCTCATGTGGGGATTGCCGTGGGGATGCGGCATCGGTCGTATCGGTTGTTTTTTGATTCATGATCATCCGGGGACGCTTTCGAATTTTGTCTTGGCCGTCAAATATCCGGATGGAAAAATCCGTCACGATCTTGGCCTGTATCTTTCCCTTGTTGGTTTTTCGATCGGATTGATTTTTCTCGCCATCGATCGACTTGTTCCAAAAGAAAAACGATCACCATTGTTGTTTCTTGGCGCATTCATGATTCTTGATAGCATCTCGCGTCTTGGACTCGATTTTTTGCGCACCGTCGATGTTCGTTATTTTGGTCTTACGCCAACGCAATGGTTTGCCTTTCCACTAATCGGAATTGGAATTTGGCTCCTGTGTTATAAAAAAGTCTCCCTCTTTGCGAAAGAGGGAGTTGAGGGAGTTCGGAAATCGTAGGGGCAGGTCTTGTGACTGCCCTGTTCATTTGGTTTTTGTGTTACAATTTTCCCATGTACGACGCCATCATCATCGGCGCAGGACCGGCGGGTCTTGCCGCAGCCGTTTATTTTGCCCGCCAAAAAATGAAATTCCTCATCCTGACCGGCCACGTTGGCGGTCAGACGATTTGGAGTTCAGATATCGAGGACTATCTTGGGTTTCATTTGCTCAATGGCCAAGACCTCGTCAAACAGTTTACGGCCCATCTCGCGGATTACGCCGGAACCTACGACATGCACGAGGGCGAGCATGTGACGTCGATTGTAAAAACCCCCTCTTCGCAAGAGGGGGCTGGGGGAGTTCTGTTCACGGTCGTGACAGAAAAAGCTTCGTACGAATCAAAATCCGTCCTCATTGTCACGGGGACAAAGCGTCGAGAGCTTGGCGTGCCAGGAGAAAAGGAATTTTACGGTAAAGGTGTCACGTATTGCGCCACGTGCGATGCACCGCTTTTTAAAGGAAAAAAGGTCTTTGTCATTGGCGGTGGCAATAGCGCGATGGATGCGGCCATATTCGCAGAAAAATATGCGACTGACGTGTCGATTATCACGATTAATGCGGAATTAAAGGGTGATCCGGTCATGTTGTCGAAGATTGTGGCAAATCCGCGGATCCATGTGCTCGCCTTGACAAAAACGACCAAAATCATTGGTAATTCTTTCGTGTCTGGGATAGGCTACTCGGGTGCAGACGGCATTGAGCACGAAGAACCGTGCGAAGGCGTCTTTATCGAAATCGGCTTGATGCCATCAACGAGTTTTGCGGACATTGTCGAAAAGGATCAATGGAAGCAAATCGTGATCGATAAACGAAATCGCACGTCCGTTCCAGGAATTTTTGCTGCTGGTGATTGTACTGATGTTGCGGACAAGCAAATCGGTATTGCCGTGGGTGAGGGGAGCAAGGCAGCGCTCGAATTAATTAAATATCTTCAAACGTCTCATGTATGAGTGAAGAGTCGTCCATGCAAAAATGGTTCCTTGGCGGCGTCGCGCTGTTTGGGATTCTTATTATCGGAGGATTGGTCTGGGCTGTGATGTCTCCGGGGACAAATCCATCATCACAACAGGTTGTTGCGGAGAAGGATCTCGTCTTTTCTGATGCCAACGATCCGGTGACAGGCAATCCAAACGCCACAACCACGTTACGCATTTTTGGTGATTTTCAATGTCCTGCGTGTGCATCTGCGGAATCAGGTGTGTCGCATGTACGTAAAACATTCGGTGATCGCGTCAAGATTGTGTGGGATGATTTTCCGTTGGTGCAGGTTCACCAAAATGCGATGTCCGGCGCTGTTGCCGCGCGTTGTGCGGAAGATCAAGGAAAGTTTTGGGAATATCACGATATCTTGTACCAGTCCCAAAGCAATTGGTCGGCTGTGGCGGATCCAAAGTCACTCTTTGTCACGTACGCAAACAGTATCGGTTTAAATACGGATGCGTTTAGCGCCTGTTACGATAAGCGCGCAGATGCAAAGATCTCCGCAGATGTTGCCGAAGGGTCAAAGGATGGCGTCGAAGGCACGCCAACCTTCTTTATCAATAACAAGCGTTTTGTTGGGGGAATGAAGGATACAGATTGGGATACGCAAATCAATGCCGCGTTGGCCGGGTCTTGACGAAAACCTCGACGCTTGTTCAACGCGGACGGTATCCTTTTATCTCACAGATCATTATTCACGTTTTTCTCATTTCTCGGTATGACCGAAGAACACACACATTCTCAGATGGAAGGTCAGGATCACGGCCATGAACATGGTTGTGGCGGTGGTGGTTGCTGTGGAGGCAACGAAGGTGGATCAGACTCCGGTGCCTACGCATTTGGCCCATTTCAGGGGAGCCCAAAGACCATGTTTTTTCTTGGTCTCTTTGCGGGGATTGCCGCGTGTACCACGATTGCCCTGTTGCTCGTTGTCTCCTCCCTCGCTTCTGGCAAAGGGATTTTGAGCCTTGGCTCCGCAAAGGCCGCTGATACCGCCGTCGCCGCCGCTCCAGCAGCAGCCGCACCAACGGCCGCAGCTCCAACAGCCGCCGCACCAACGCCAGCCGCTGGTCCGGTCAAGCCGTTGGATGAAAAGACCGATCACATCACCGGTGCAAAAAACGGCAAGGTGACATTGATCGAATACTCCGACTTTGAATGTCCATTCTGCAAGCGTCACTTTGCGACGATGCAGCAAATTATCAAGGATTACCCGAACGATGTTCGTGTCGTCTATCGCCACTTCCCATTGTCATTCCACCAGAATGCCGAAAAGGAAGCCGAAGCATCGGAATGTGTCGCATCGCTTGGTGGCAATGACGCTTTCTGGAAGTTCCATGACAAGGTCTTTACGGACACGACGTCAAACGGAACCGGATTTGCGCTCACCGCATTGGGTCCAGCTGCCGCATCTGTCGGTGTGGATCAAAAGAAGTTCCAGGACTGTCTCGATTCCGGCAAGATGGCCGCTCGCGTCACCCAGGATCAGACAGAAGGTGCAGCCGCCGGTGTTGAAGGTACGCCAGCCACATTCGTCAATGGCGAATTGGTCTCCGGAGCTGTCCCATACGCAACGTTCAAAGCAAAGATCGACGCGATTATCGCCAAGAAATAACAGCGATCTCGCAAAAAAATCTCCTCAGTACGAGGAGATTTTTTATGCAGAATTTCTTAGATTCGGACAAGTCCCCGAAATCCTCTCGCGGCGTAATACGATGACGCGCCATTGTGATACACAAAGATGTGATCATATCTGCGATCCGCAAAAAGCGAGCCGCCGAGCTTTCGGATTTGCGGTGGTGTTTGAATCCAGCTCGACGTCTTGAGATCAAATTCGCCGAGGCGTTGCAGGTCTCGATACTGCTCTTCCGTCAGCAACGCAATTCCCATCTCGTTTGCCGCATCAACGGCGCTGTTTTCCGGTCGATGTTCCTTTCGCTCTTCTAAGCCTGCGCGGTCATAGCAAAAACTGCGACGACCCGTCGGGCTTTCGGCCGAGCAATCCACAAAAAGATACTCACCAGATTTTTGATCAAACCCAATCACATCCGGTTCTCCGCCTGTCTTTTCCATCTCATTCAACGACCACAATTTTTCCGGCTGTGCATCTAACTTGGTCTGAACCTTTGTCCACGCAATTCCTTCATGGCGTTTCGTGTGTTTTTCAAAACGCGTCTGCAGGATGTTGAGGAGCTGTTCACGCTGTTTGGCGGTCAGTTCTTTTTTGGTCGTCTTTGGCATAGATAATAAAGTCTAACACGAAATCACCGTTTAGTTCGTTCATTGAGATGATCGTTGGATCGATAATTTCTTAGTTGCTTTTCTAAAAATCGTTTGCCTGAACCGCTTTTTAAAAACTTCTCTCGACCGAGTGCATCGTATTTGTCGAGGTAAGCCTCGTAATAAATCAAGATAAGCGGTCGACGAGAATGTGTTGAGCAATTTTTTCCAGAATTATGATCCTCCAAACGTCTTGGGATATTCTCTGTGTACCCGGTGTACCAACCATGGTCTCGTTGGCTTTGAAGAAGATAGACGAAATACATACTTCTACCGCTGCCATTATTTATTCAACGAGTCAATAAGTTGCCCCGTAAAAGGCGTAAATACGCTCCGCGTGATGCCTCACGGGGCACGTAAAAAGCTCAATCGCTCCACTTGGCTGCGCCACGTGAAGCGAACGCAAAAGCTCCCGCTTTTGCGAGAGCTTTTTACGTGGCGGAGAGGGAGAGATTCGAACTCTCGGTACCTTGCGGTACGCTTGCTTTCCAAGCAAGTGCACTAGACCACTATGCGACCTCTCCAGGTCGAAAATTGTGCGCGTAGCATAACCGAACGGGGGAGAAACTTCAAGAGGACGAAAAACAAGGGAAAAGAGCTCAAATTCTTTACGATTTTTACGTGATATGTTGAACTCTGGTGAGAACCTTGAAAGGAGTCGGGATGAAACACTATTTTACGCGTGACTGGACGATCTATCTCATTCGTCATGGGGAATCCACGTCTAACGCGGGCGGCGTGATCGGCGGAGAGCAGGCCAGCTTGACCGACAAGGGGGTCGTTCAGGCAAAAGCACTCAATAACTATTTGCAGCAATACCCGTTGCCACATGCGAAGATCGTCTGTACCTCGCATTTGCCACGCGCGATGCAAACGGCGCTCCTTATCTCAGATGGGTTGCGTGTCTCCGCGAACGAAATCATCATCGATCCGCGCTTGTGTGAAATTCGTCGCGGCGAGTGGGACGGTTTGTCGCAAACACAGATCTACACTCCGGAGCAGCAGAAAGAATTTGCGCTCTACGACATGGACTTTCGTTCGCCAGGCGGCGAGTCCATGCACGACGTTGGGACACGAATGCGCTCGTGGATCTACGATCTCGACGTCTGTGCGCAACGTCAGCAGAGCAACGTGTCGACGGTTGTGGCTGTGACGCACGGCATTGCGACAAAGGTGCTTCTCCAGCGCATTTTTAATCTCACGCCGTCATATGTGTGGCTGGTGGGGATGGAAAATACGTCCGTCACAAAGATTCGTGCCACGCAACGCGGCTGGCATCTCGATTATCTCAATCGCACGCCGCATCTCGCGGATCGTGGATTGATCTGAGCCCGATACGGGCTTTTTTCTTTTTACGGAATGATGATATTTGTCGCTTCGGATCCAAATGCGCCACTGCCAGCAACGCCGGATGTCTCGGTTTTGACCAAGCCTTTTCCTTTCACAAAATACAGGTAGCTCGTGACATCCGTATTCGTGTCAGGGAGTTTTGCGCCAAGCTTGATCGCCATGGAACTCTTGGACTCAACTTTGATGGCCGTGAATGTGCCGGCGGCAACGGTCACAGTTTCCTCATCAATCGCGGTATTTTTCGTGGTGATCGTCATGTGGCTTGTTCCCATGCCAAGCTTGACGAGTTGTGGATTGGTGTTGGTGATTTCCAATTCATATCCATTTTGCCAGGTACTCCCAACATGCAAATCTTTTGGCAAAAATTCACCACTCGAACTGATCGTCTTGCTCGTTGCCTGTGTTGCCGCAGTGGAGAGTTGATTGAGGTTGAGATACGTTGTGGTGCGAATGCCCGTTGGACTACACGTCATCTCCGTATTCGCGTCAGACGCTTTTCCAAAGTGATAGGTCAAATTCACATGGTCCGGTGATGTGTCCGTGACTTCCCAGGAGTACGCGTTTGTCGTCTTGCCAACATGCGAGGAGTAATCGATCTTTGTTCCTTTTTTGAGCGGGAAGTACGGATGATTGCAATTTCCAAGATCTGAAGCAACCGCCGTTGGTGCGGACGCAGCTGATGTCGTCGGCGTTGGCGTTGGTGTTGATGTTGGTGCAGTGGATGGTGCGCTGCATCCAGCTCCGGTGAGTAAAAGCGTCGCAGCGGCGAGGGAAAACAAGTGTCGTGTGTTCATAGATTTATGGTCGTTGAAGATATTCTTGATACAGCGTCCAGGCGGCGAGTGTGGCGCTATCCTGAATCCAGTTTTTGCGAATCAGCATGCGTAGTTCCTCGACAGGCACCCAGCGCGCGGTTAAATCAAATTCCGTTTCATCGCGTTCTGCGCCAATGAGCCCGGTGCGCAAATCGTTGGTGACAAAAATATGAATCGGATAATTGGCCGCACCAACAAGTTCCTGGACGGTTCCGATCTGCGTCAGTGATCCGGCGCGCAATCCGGTTTCTTCCAGCAGTTCTCGATCTGCGGCTTCTTTGGGAAGCTCGTTAAGGTTGATGCCGCCTTTGGGAAACTCGATGCTCGATCCTTGAATGGTGTGTCGATATTGCTCGACGATCAAGATTTGATGATCGTGCTCGGCAATGACAAGGCATCCACCAACCGGCGGGGAAAGGACAAAATAATCTCCCGGCGAACCATTTGGCCACGTGATCCCATCGTGTCGAATGCGAAACCAGCGATTTTCATGAACAATTTCGGAAAAATGGACGTACGGTCGTTCGTTGGGCATGGGATTACATTCCAGAATCTGTGGAAGTCGTAGAAGAGGAAGAGTCAGGCGGATTCATTGCATCCATGATCTCCTGAAGCGTTTTTGATGTGGCGGGTGCAACGATTGTTTCTGATGATCCTGCCGCGACGTTGATGCCAGCGCTAAACGTTGTTGTCTCTTGTGCGATGTTTTTGCAGATCATCTTGAATGAGTAGTCGGAAAATTGGCAGTCTTGTTTTGGTTTCTTTTGCGTTCCAGCGAGTTCGATGCGTTGAATCGTTTGTGAGGTCACATCTAAAACAGCAACAGTCGAAACACCGGCGACCGCTTTGCGAATCGCGTTATATTCCGTGTTGAGCGCTGTGAGTGCATCGGTGCGGTCCTTGCCGGCTTTTTGTGTCTTGAGAATCGTGGCACGTTTTGCCGCCTGCTCTTTGGCGATGTTGGTGTAGTTTGGCGCGAGGCGGAGTCGAAGGATCTTGTCGCCATTTGCCGCTACGGTTGTTGACTCAATGCGCGAGATGCGAAAACGTCCGCTCAAATTGGTGTCACCGCTCGCATCCGTGCCAGCGGATTGCGCAATTTGAAGTGAACCAATCCCTGGAAGATCAGACATCGCGCTCATGGCTGTTGGTGATGACTCATCGGTAGAGGTTGATGCATCAATGCGAATCCATGTGTTTAAGAGCGGGGAAAGATCAAAGCCGATTTGCTGTAACGGCTTGAGTCCTTCTGTCGCGGCGGTGACGTAGAGATACGTTGTGCCTTGAAGGGAGCGCCATTCAAATGAACCAGCTGGCGCGTTGGAGGTTTTCGTTGTGTCAGATGAGGTGTACGCATCCAAGCTGATGCGTCCAGAGCTGTCAGAATGATTCGCGACTTTTTGTTGAAACTGTGCCTTGAACGATGCCTTCGTCTCGGTGTTCACGGCTTTGTAGGTTTTGGTGTACGAGCGTTCCGCGGTTTTGACATCAAATGTTCCATTGATGGCGATGGGGAGTTGCTTGGTCAGTTTTCCAAATGCCGCATCAAGCGATTGTTGCGTCGTTGCGGCGGAGACGGAAAGCGGGGAAATGAGGGCAAGACTCGTGAGGACAATCGGGAGCATGGGGGATCGTTTTTGTGTCATCATATTTGCCCGTAGAGTAGCTGAGATGTGCGCGTCTCGACAAGCCACAGGTTAGACGGTATCGTTCATTAAGCCTTCCGAGGCCATCTTTGCGTATGCAAGACAAAATCACCATCAAAGGCGCGCGGGAACATAACCTCAAGAACATTTCTCTTGAACTGCCGCGCAACAAAATGATCGTTTTCACTGGCGTTTCCGGATCCGGAAAATCCTCGCTGGCATTTGATACGATCTTTGCCGAAGGCCAACGTCGCTACGTTGAGTCACTTTCGGCGTACGCACGCCAATTTCTTGGCCAGATGAACAAGCCGGACGTTGATGAAATCGAAGGATTATCTCCGGCCATTTCGATTGATCAAAAAGCACACAGCGCCAACCCACGTTCCACGGTCGCAACGATCACGGAAATTTACGATTATCTTCGCGTGTTGTACGCGCGTATCGGCCATCCGCATTGTCCGATTGATGATGAGCCGATCAAAAAAATGACGGTGGATGAAATGGTGGATGTCATTTTAAAACGCACCGCAGACATCCATTCCAAGCCAGAGGCGATCAAGACTCGCAAATCAAAAAACTCCACCAACGAAATCGTGATTCTTGCGCCGGTCGTGCGTGGACGAAAAGGGGAATATCTCCAATTATTGCAAGATTTATATCAAGCCGGCTTTTTGGAAATCCGGTTGGATGGTCAATGGAAGTCGCTCCGCGATCGCGTGAATCTTTCGCGCTATCAGCAACATACAATTGAGCTGGTTGTGGATCGCGTGCCGTTGGCGTGGCCGGTAGAAAATAATACCAATCTGCGTTCGCGTTTGGCGGAGGCAATTGAAATTGCGTTGGATCGAGGAAACGATTCCATGGTCGCAGTGTTGGATGATGAATCCGAACATACCATGTCCTCAAAATTTTCCTGTGCCACGCACGACTTTGCGTTTCCGGAAATCGAACCGCGCTTATTTTCCTTCAACTCACCCTACGGCGCGTGTCAGTCGTGTAACGGCCTTGGCACAAAGGAACTTTTTTCTGAAGAGGTGTGTCCAGCGTGTAACGGCGCTCGTTTGCGTACGGAGGCGTTGCACGTTTTTATCGGCGGCAAGAGCATTGTGGAAACAACCTCAATGACGATTGATGTCGCGTACAAACATCTCGATCATCTTGATCTGACGGAAACAGAGATGGCCATCGCCGAGCCCGTGATGAAGGAAATCCTTGGCCGTTTGCAATTTTTGCTCGACGTTGGTCTGCATTATCTGACGCTCTCGCGTATCGCGGGCTCGCTGTCTGGCGGTGAAGCACAGCGCATTCGCTTGGCCTCGCAAATCGGCTCACGGCTTGTTGGTGCGTTGTATGTCTTGGATGAACCGACAATCGGCTTGCATCAACGTGATAACGCCAAGTTGATTCAGACGCTGGAAAAGCTTCGCGACATCGGCAACACAATCATCGTCGTTGAACATGACGAAGACACGATTGCGGCCTCAGATTATCTCGTTGATATCGGTCCGGGCGCAGGCAAACATGGTGGCGAAGTTGTTGCCGCAGGCGCCATGCCGCAGATCTTGCAAGATAAAAAGAGCATGACCTGCGCTTATTTGCGCGGCGATAAATCCATTCCGATGCACGCGTCGCGTGGACCGGCGAGAGAGTTTATCACCATCAAAAAAGCGGCAGAAAATAATTTGAAAAACGTGACCGTGAAAATTCCGTTGAAGCGCTTTGTGTGCATCACGGGTGTTTCCGGGTCTGGCAAATCAACGCTGTTGATCGATATTTTGTATCGCGCGATGGCACAGCGGTTGTACGGAGCCATGGCAAAACCGGGCAAGCATGAAAAAATTGATGGCATCGATTGGATCGACAAGATTGTTGATGTGGATCAATCGGCGATTGGTCGCACGCCACGTTCCAACCCCGCGACGTACACCGGCATTTGGAACGAAGTGCGCGAATTGTTTTCGTTGACGCCGGAAGCGCGCGTTCGCGGATACAAAGTTGGACGATTCTCATTCAACGTTCCTGGCGGACGCTGTGAACATTGCGAGGGTCATGGTCAGATCGCGATCGAGATGCACTTTTTGCCAACGGTGTACGTTCCATGCGACATCTGCAAAGGACGACGCTTTGATCGCGAAACGTTGGAAGTGAAATATCGCAACAAAAATATTTCCGAGGTCTTGCACATGACGGTCGAAGAAGCGAACGCCTTTTTTAGCGACATCCCGGTCATCCACGACAAGACGCAAATTTTGATGGAAGTCGGGTTGGGATATATTGAACTCGGACAATCTGCAACAACGCTCTCGGGCGGTGAAGCACAACGCATCAAACTTGCGACCGAATTATCTCGCCGCGATACAGGCAAAACGTTTTATCTCTTGGATGAACCAACAACGGGTTTGCACTTCGATGACATTCGCAAATTGTTAGATGTGTTACAAAAACTCGTCCAACGCGGCAACACGGTTGTTGTTATCGAACATAATCTCGACGTGATCAAAAACGCGGATTGGATTATCGATATGGGTCCAGAAGGCGGCGATGGCGGCGGAAAAGTCGTTGCCGAAGGCACACCAAAACAGATCAGCGAAAAACCCGCGAGCATTACAGGCAAGTATTTGAAGAAATATTTTGTGTAAAAAAATCCTCCGAGTGATTTCGGAGGAAGGTTAGATGAACCGTTCGCGGCGGGACAGGGCTTTTGCCAATCTCGTCTCAAACTCTTTTTCGCTTGCGGCGAGGAGAATGAGATAGTACGGCTTGAGCCAAATCTTGACGCCGGAATGACTCTTGATGCGATTCACGCGTCGATTGCATGTCGCAAGCGTCAGCGTTTCCCAAGGGAGGAGGAGAAGCTCCGGATGTCGGAGCGCAAGCTCCGGTCGTCCGGTAAACTCCGGATCCAGATAGCGACGGACAAACGACCATCGCTGTCGAAGGACTTCCGGCGGCTGAGCGAGGATCGAGACAAACGCTGCGTCATGGAGGAGTCTCCACTTGAGCAGATGTCTGTTTTCGGTTCGCTCAAACGCGTCGTCAATTTCCTTGAGAAGCATGGCGA
Organism: Candidatus Uhrbacteria bacterium; assembly: GCA_903893445.1. Lineage (GTDB taxonomy): Bacteria > Patescibacteriota > Patescibacteriia > 2-12-FULL-60-25 > 2-12-FULL-60-25 > CAITMG01. The sequence goes on from CAITMG010000051.1 coordinate 16,050, forward strand.
CATTGGGAACGACGCTCAGTCCCCACGGAACCGTTTCGAGGAACGTTTTCTCTGAAAACGGGTTGAATCCGTTTGGGATCTCCCATTCGAGCTTGGCAAAATCGTTCGTCGTCGGCTTGAATGTGAAAGCGGCTTCAACCTCTTGGAGTGGGGCGAGTTGTGCTCGCCGTATCCGTTCGTTGTCTTCCGCTTCTTGATCCTGGCGGCGTTGTTCGGCTTTGCGCTGTCGTTCTTCTTCCTCGCGACGGAGTTTGTGTTCACGCTCTTGCGCACGCCATGTCGAGATCGGCGTCGGTGCGGGTGTGACCACTTGCACAGCCTCCTCAACTTTTTGTGGCGACTCAACAGCCTCCGGTGCTTCGCGAATCAACTGTACGAGCGATGGAGGTGGGGAGGGTGACGCGATCTCGATGTCAACGGTCGTTGGCGGCGTCGTTTCGACGTGCGGCTTTTTCGCCTTCTTGCTTCGTCGGACGCTCGCTGCGACTTTTGCCTCCCGGATCAGCGCCGTGATTCGCGCAGACATTGTGGGTTCGCGTCGAACGTTGAGCTGTTTGACCCATTCGTGAATCACCGGCGGGCTCTCGTACAAGAGCGGCGGTGATTCGTTCGCAATGACGCGAATGTCACTTTTCGTGAAACCGTATCGAAGAAGAAGTTGAACGCCGTCGTACAGTAACGCGTCAGACCGTTCGCCGAAAATCGTATCTCCGGTCACGATCATCCGCGCAAAGTACGCTTCGATGCCGATATTGGTCAGCACCTGGTACGAGTAGGCGAGTCGTTCCGGATCAACTTTGGCGATCACAGCGTGATGACAGATGCGGTGAAGGTCTTTGGCGTTCCAGCCGATCTTGAGATAGTCACGGATGACGCTCAGGGCACGTTCGGCGAATGCCTCGGTGAACTTTTCGATCAGATGCGTGGCTTGCTTGGGCGTGGCGCCATAGGCGCGCAGCGCATCAAACAGCGGACGCGATTCGTCCGCAGAAACAGGCGGGATTTTCGCGTCCATGGGGACTCCTTTTTGTCAGGGAACGTAGCAGCATCAAAGCATAACACCTGCTTTGGGTCAATGCGTTTGGATAAGAAAAACCCGACGAAGTCGTCGGGGAGTGGGCTAGAACTGGTTGCGCAGTCGCTTGAGCGTGAGCTCGATCGAGTCGAAGTGATTGCGAAGGCCACTCATGGTCAGCCACAGGCCGTCATTGAGCTCTGCGAGCGCTCCGGTGAGCGCAGTGGTGAGGTTGTCGTATCGCTTCTGCTCGCCGTGCGAGTCCTTGTCCGAGGTGCGATAGCACGTGCCCTCGCCGTCGTTGAAGAGGTGGTAGCACGCGCGATAGCCGCGGATCTCGTGGAAGTCCGGCCGTCCGGTGGACTGCCAAAAGAGCTTGAGCTTCATCGCCGTGATGCGTCGCGGCGAGAGCTCGGTCTCGTGCGCCTCGTAGGAGATACCGAGCATCGTGCCCTGATGAGCCTCGTCCATCACGACGGGACTCAGTTGCATCTTGTTGACCTGGTCCGCGAGATGCGTGATCTCGGGCAGGAGCTTGATGAGCTGGAGCGGCTTCTCTCTGATCGATGCCGGAACCGTGATATTCATCATGTCGACCTCCCTTGGCGCTCCCATAAAAGCAGAATTGACCGTCTGTGTCAATCTTCGTACCCTACGTTCATGATTCCCTCAACCATCAAAATCAAAAACGGAGAACTCCCGGATGTCCCAGGGGTGTATTTGATGAAAGATCACGCAGGGAAGGTGATTTATGTTGGCAAGGCGACGTCACTCAAACGCCGCGTGTCGTCCTATTTTCTTGCTTCTCGCCACGGTGATGGTCGTGCGCACATTGAAGAGATGATGCCGCATGTGTATGCGATTGATTACATCACCAAACCAACCGCGATCGAGGCGCTGATCTTGGAAGCGAATCTCATCAAGTACTACTGGCCGCCGTACAATGTGATGCAAAAAGACAATAAGAGCTTTTTGTATCTCGTCATCACGAATGAAGATTTTCCAAAGCCACTGTTGATTCGCGGAACCGAGCTCGATGAAGAAAGTTCAAAAAAATACAAAGCCGTTTTTGGTCCGTACACATCTCCGCGATCGCTGCGAGCGGCGTTGGATTTATTGCGAAAAGTTTTTCCGTGGTCAACGTGTGAGCCGGGGAGACCGCGCGCCTGTTTTTATGTGCATCTCAAACAGTGTCCAGGCGTTTGCGTCAATTTGATTGAGAAAAAAGCGTACGCAAAAATCATTCGCGACCTCATTAAATTTTTTGAAGGCAAGAAAGATGATTTGTTGAAACAATATCAGCGCGAGATGAAAGCGGCGTCAAAAAAACAAGAATACGAACTTGCCGCAGATTTGCGCAACAAGATTACGTTTTTGGAACATATCCGCGATATCGCGATTTTGAAACGCGAAGATGTGGACGTCGACAAAATTCGGATGGGCGAAGCCGCGGTTAATTTATACGGCCGCATCGAGGGCTACGATATTTCTCACGTGTCCGGCACATCGACCGTGGCATCCATGGTTGTCTTTGAAGATGGCGCGCCAGCAAAACAGGAGTATCGCAAGTTTCGCATCAAGACGGTTGTTGGTTCCAATGATGTTGCGTCCATGAAAGAAACGTTGATGCGTCGCTTTCGCAACAATTGGCGTCATCCGGATTTGATTTTGATTGATGGTGGTTTGCCGCAAGTGAATGCGGCCGAGCAAGTGATTCACGAATTGGATTTAGGCTTGCCGATTATCGGTATCGCCAAAGGACCAGAACGCAAACGAAACGATTTGATTTGTTCCAAAAATAATCTTGAGCTGTGCAAGCTCTGCGAACAGCATCAAGAGTTGTTGGAAAAAGTTCGCGACGAAGCGCATCGTTTTGCGATTACGTATCATCGTAAATTACGAGGACGAACCATGCGGGGCAGTGATTTGCCAACGATTCAGATTGAAAAAACGTAGGGGCGGGGTCACCCCGCCCAATTGAAACGAGCGACCCCGAGGGGTTTACAATTTGATGAAAAGCTGATATAGACGGTGTGCGAAATTTCTTCGCATTGGAGGTGGTGCATGACCAACGTTCTCGTTCAACAACAGGATCCGGAACAAGACCAGCGCATCGCGCAGGCGTATCGCGCATCGCTCGAGGGGCAAAACGACACGTACCGCGAATGGCGCGTCGTGAATGATTCGATCTTCCTCGCCGGAACGCAGCGGGACATGCAGCGGTCCATCAGCGAGATGGGTTGGGCGCCGAAGCTCGACGTTCGCCGGATGCAATACCTCGCGCTCGAGCTCGAGAAGCGCGGTCTCATCCTCTTCGCCTGCGCGCTGATCGGTGAGGCGCTGCGGCATCGGGGGAGGTGGGTCAGCGACGACGTTCTCAGCACCGAGTTCTGCATCCGCAACGGACGCGCCTGGCTCATGTGCGACTCGATCGTCAAGCCGTCGGACGCCGACAAGGCCCGCCTCGTCGCATCGACGATCACGCGCATCCGCGACGAGAACGATCGCGAGAATCCGCGAGACAACGTCGTCTACGACCTCTCGGGCATCCGCGAGCTCGGCGGCTCCGATCAGCTCCGTGCCTTCCTCGCAGAGTGCATCGGCAACGATGACGCGCACATGGTCAAGTGCATCACGTGCGTGCTCGAGGTGAAGACGACGAAGGTCGCCTAACCAGCGCGCATCACACAACCCGGACTCGGCACCACTCGCCGAAGCCGGGTTTTTTTGTATTGACGTTATTGTGAGTCGTTTGATTTTTATGCTACACATGTTGCTGGAGGTACGTCATGGCTCTTTCGGTCGAAGAATTTCTCCGACGTCGCGAAGACGTACAGAAGCGCGAATCCGCTCGTGATGCTGATCTAAAGGAGATCGAAGATCGGTACTGGGATGATCTCAGTGATCTCGTCGAGCAACATCCACCCGTTCTTCCAATTCAATATCGCTGAACTTCAGCGATGCAAGCCCTCTCAACCGACGATTCGCGTCGGTTTTATTATTGACACGAACATTGTTCCATGGCAGCGGTAGAAGTATGGGGTTTAATCCGGAAATCCATCATCGTCGGTCCATCCGATTGCAAAATTTTGATTATTCAAAATCCGGTGCGTATTTTTTGACGGTTTGTTCGAATAAGCGCG
>CAITMG010000052.1 GCA_903893445.1 Candidatus Uhrbacteria bacterium
CCCATTATTCAGCGCTTCATGGGAAAACAGACGATGCTGGTTGATTCTGCCGCATCTGTGATTCGTCGTGTGTTGGCGAGTGGGGAGATTGATCGTCGCGGTGAACAGAAATATTTTTTGACAGATCTTTCAACGCGTTCGACGGAAATTGCACGCACGTGGCTTGCGCGTGAGATCGTCTTCGCCTTGGCGAGCGTGTCAGCGTAAGGTATTGTCTTGCCATGTCGATTGTCTTTTTTCTTCTCGCCCTTTCGCTGCTCGTGATCTTTCATGAGTTGGGACACTATTTTGCTGCGCGACTGTTTGGAATTAAAGCGGATGAATTTGGATTTGGATTTCCACCGCGCATGTTTGGATTTGTGAAGGTGGATGGCACATGGAAATTTGTTGGACGGAATGATGAGAAGACGTATAAAAATACGATTTGGTCTTTTAATTGGTTGCCGCTTGGTGGATTTGTTCGCATTAAAGGTGAGGAACAAAAAGGACAAAAAGATACCGATGCGATTACACAAAAGCCGATCTGGCAGAGATTGGTTGTTGTGTCTGCGGGTGTGTTTATGAATTGGGTGGTGGCGGCCGTGTTGTTTGCGGGTGTGTTCTTTTTTGGCACCCAGGCCGTGTTGGAAGATTTGCCAGCCGGTGCGCATATTGAAAAAAAATCCGTGACATTGACGGGCGTGCTTGCCAAATCCCCAGCAGATATCGCGGGATTTCAAATTGGTGACACGATTGTATCTGTTGATGGTGCGTCGGTGGTGTCCGCGGATGATGCGCGTTTAAAAATCGGCGTTCATCATGCAGACCCGGTGACGATTGGAATTTCGCGACACGATGTCCCGCAAATGATTGTCGTCACGCCGGCGTATTTGGCAGATTATAAGAAAAATGGTGTTGGGATTGCGATTAGTAATGTTGGACTTGTGACGTTTGGATTTTTCTCGTCAATCTGGAATGGCGCGCGAATGGCGACGCTCATGTGTGTTGAAATCGTCACCTCGCTCGGAACGGTCATTACGAATCTCGTCATGCACGGCAAGGTTGCGGATGATTTGTCTGGTCCGGTTGGGATTGCGGTCGTTGCGGGCAAAATTGCGCAACAAGGCGTCACGCCATTTTTGCAATTTGCAGCCATGCTTTCCGCGAATCTTGCGGTGATTAACTTTTTACCGATTCCGGCATTGGATGGCGGACGTGCGTTGTTCCTCATTATCGAAAAAATTCGTCGCAAGCCGATGGGAAGAAAGTTGGAAATCGGCATTCATAATACGGCGTTTCTCTTGCTGATTTTGATGATTCTGCTCGTGACGATTCGAGATGTGAAGCGATTGTTTTAACCCCGTAGGGGCGTGATTTATCACGCCCAAAGAAAAGGAAAAAAGAAAACAATTTGTTTCATTTGGGCGCAATGAATTGCGCCCCTACAAAGATTCCGTGGTCTTTGCTAAGATCATTCGGTATGCAAGACCAATTGAATGCATTGAAGTTAGAGGTAGAGCAGGCGGTTGCGGCGGCAAAAGACGCGGCAGAGCTTGAAAATATTGAAATTCGCTACCTGGGACGTAAAGGGGAATTGACCGGATTGTTGAAGGGATTAGCGGGAGTTTCGGCCGAAGATCGTCCAAAGATCGGTGCGTTGGCAAATCAGATTAAGGTGCAGTGTGAAGGTTTGATTGCGGCAAAGCGATCAGGTCTGGAAGATGCGGCATTATCGAATCTTGCCGAGACGGAACGCGAAGATGTGACCGAGCCGGGCGTTCGTCCACCAGAAGGTCATTTGCATTTGATGACCAAGGCGATTAACGAAATCACTGAGACATTTGAAAAAATTGGATTTGTTCGGACGCGATATCCGGAGGTGGATTGGGATTACTACGCGTTTGAATCGTTAAACATGCCGCCAGATCATCCGGCGCGCGATGAATGGGAAACGTTTTTTATGGATGCGCCGGTTTCGGAAATGGGAAAGATGGTGTTGACGCCGCATACGTCCAACTCGCAGGTGCGTGAATTGGAACGCGGAGAGTTTCCGGTGCGCATGATCAATATCGCGAAGTGTTATCGTCGACAAAGCGACGCAACGCACGTGCCGATGTTTCATCAGTTTGAAGGATTGTATGTCGATAAAAATGTTTCGATTACACACTTGCGCGGTGTGCTCGATTATTTTGCAAAATCTTTTTTTGGCGCAGATCGCAAAACGCGATTGCGTCCGTTTCATTTTCGATTTACGGAGCCGTCATTTGAGATTGATATCTCGTGTGGTGTGTGCGGGGGATCGGGAATTGGTGCGGATAAACAAAAATGCAAAATCTGCAAACGCGGTTGGCTCGAACTCGGCGGCGCCGGCATGGTGCATCCAAACGTATTAAAAGCCGCAAAAGTTGATCCAAAAAAATATTCTGGTTTTGCCTTTGGCTGGGGTGTTGAGCGAACGTATCTCATGAAAGAAGGAATGCAGATTGACGATCTTCGTGCGCTGTATAAAAACGATCTGCGGTTTTTGAAACAGTTTTAAGATATGGATACGCAACAGATTTCTTCTGAGCAAAAAGAACAAACGAGAACGCCGGATTCATCGAAACTTGGGTGCATTATTATGGCTGCTCCGGTGATTGTTTTTGTTTTGGTTCTTTTGGTTTGGGGTGCGGTTGCAATGCTCGCCGGGAATGCTGGCGGTGTTTCCGCAACACGCTCCGTGAATGTCGTCCTTGGTTTTGTTGGCATCTTGTCCATGATCGCGAGCCCGATTTGTTTTATTGTCGGTCTCGTTATTCTGTTGCAGAAAAAATAATTTTATGAACTCTCTTGTCTCCTACGATTGGTTGTCAGAATACGTTGATCTGAAGGGCGTGACGCCGGATGAATTTGCGCGTCGGATGTCGCTTTCGGGTCCAGCTGTGGAAAAGATCCATCCGCAGGGTGCGGATTTGGAGAAGGTTGTGGTTGGTCATGTATTGGAGGTGAATCCGCATCCAAACGCGGATAAGCTGCGCATTGCGGTGGTGGATCTCGGGAAAGAAAAAGCACAGATTGTGTGCGGTGGTTCAAATTTGAAGGCAGATCAATGGGTGACGGTTGCATTGATTGGATCAAAGGTACGATGGCATGGCGAAGGTGATCCGATCACGCTTGAGCCGATCGAGATTCGCGGCGTTAAAAGCGATGGGATGATTTGTGCCGCGAACGAAATTGGATTGTTTGATGCGTTTCCGCATGCCGAACGTGAGATTTTAGATTTGGGTGCGACGTTTGGCTGGAATGTAGGGGCGGGGTCTCCCCGCCCTGGGCGCGGAAACCGCGCCCCTACGCCTGGTTCACCGTTGGCCGATGTTTTGGGTTTGTCCGACGATGTCGTGATGGATATTGAGGTGACGTCAAATCGCGTTGATGCGATGGGCATGGTTGGGATGGCGCGCGAGGCGGCAGCGATTTTGAAAAAAGATTTTTTGTTTAACTCCTCCCCAACCCCTCCTCTTAAATTAAGAGGAGGGGCAGGGGGTGGAGTTAAGGTGACCGTTTCCGCGAAAAAACAATGCGGACGATACATGGCGGCAAAGATCGAAGGTGTCACGGTTGCACCGTCGCCGTGGTGGTTGAAGCGTCGATTGTTGTCCGCGGGGATTCGTCCGATCAACAATATTGTCGACATTTCGAATTTCGTGATGTTGGAAATGGCACAGCCGATTCATACGTTTGATGCGGCAACGCTCGATGGTGGAATTGATGTGCGCTTGTCACGCGTTGGCGAAAAAATGAACGCGCTGGATGGAAAGGAATATGCATTTGATGACACAGTGTTGTTGATTGCGGATCAATCAAAGCCGATTGCCATTGCCGGCGTCATGGGTGCAGAGAATACGGGCGTCATGTCGAATACGAAAGATGTCGTGATTGAAGTCGCAACATTTGATCCTGTTGTGATTCGTCGCGGTGCACGAAAGGTGAATTTGCAAAGTGATGCGCAGTTGCGATTTGAAAAAGGACCTTCCACGGAAGCATGTCCAGAGGCATTAGCACGTGCCGTGGAATTGATTCTCGAATTAGCAGGCGGCAAACTCGTGGGTCCAGCGACAGATGTTCGGCAGGGCACGTACAAGCCGTTGAAATATTCCGTAACCACGGATGAGGTGACGTCACTCATCGGTGTGAAGCTTGCGCAAAAGGAAATGGTTGATACGTTGCGACGTCTTGGCTTTCAGATCAAAACGACCGGAAAAAAGATCACGGCGATTGTGCCATGGTGGCGCGATCACGACATTGAAGATGGTCGTGATTTGATTGAGGAGATCGCTCGCGTGTATGGCTATGGAGCGATCCCAGCCGTTGTGCCGTTTGATCTTGCGCCGCGACCGATGGATCCGGAATTAGCATGGGAAAAACATGTTCGTGATCTTTCCGCTGGCGCGGGGTTAACGGAAATCTATTCGTATTCGTTTGTCTCAAAAGATCTTTTAGCAAAAGCGGGATACGACGCGGCAGGCATGTTGCATGTGCAAAATCCGCTGACATCAGATTTTGAGGTGATGCGCACAACGTTACTGCCATCATTGTTACAGGTCGCGTCTGAAAATCGTGAACGATTTGCAGAACAGCAGTTGTTTGAAGTTGCGAACGTGTATTACCCGACCGGGGAAGGTTGGACGACGTTGCCGGATGAACAACTTGAGTTGGGTGCATTGTTTGTTGGAATGACGGATCCATGGCGTCATGCGAAAGGGTATGTTGAATTTTTGTTGAACGAGATGGGGATTCGCGAATATACATGGAAGCGACTGTCGGGTGATGCGTTTTGGCATCCGGGTCGTTCCGTGCAAGTTTTTGCGAATGGGAAATTGCTTGCAACGGTTGGAGAAATTTCTCCAAAAATTGCGCAGGCATTTAAGCTTGATCGTGTGGCGCTCGTCGATATGCCGTTGGAAACATGGATTGAGCTTGCGACTGCGGCGAAATCGTACGTACCGGTGTCCAATTTTCCTGAAGCAAAACGCGATCTCGCGATTGTTGTTGACCATCATGTGGAGTTTGATGATATTGCGCGCGCCGCCGTTCGGATTGGTGCGCAAAATACGTTGCCGGTAAAAACGAGCGCGGAATGGTTTGATACGTATCGCGGAAAAAATCTTCCGGAAGGAAAAAAATCCGTGGCCATGCATTTAACGTTCGCTTCGCAAGAACGAACACTCGAAAGTGCCGAGGTTGATGCGTTAATGGAAAAAATCACGTTGACACTTAAGGAGCATTTTGAAGCTGAGGTGCGAGGGTAAAAATGTTTTGATATAAAAACACCCAGTTATCAACTGGGTGTTTTTATATTCGTGCTATACTCGCGCTAAGAATTCATTATTTATTTTATGCCAGATAACAAACCGCAAGGTTCGTCCGTTCGCGTGATGGCTCTTGGTTTTACTCTGATCGCACTGATTGCGCTCCTAGCGATTGTGCTTGTGCGTACGAAAGCGCAAACGTCGTTAGATCTCAATCAGACGATGAATTATTCACCGACGGCAATGACGCTTACGAACCAAGCGTTGATGCAGGAATCGTCGACAACGACGATTGACGTTGGCGGGATCAACGGAGCAACGCCACCGAACAATGTTCACCTGACGGCGGGTTCGCTATCTGATCCGATTCATTTGACGGGGACGATCGTGAATAATAATGGTGTTAATCTTGTGCTGGTTGGGAAAAAGAGTGCGACGCTCCATGTAATTGCTGTTCAGGGAACGACACAAGTGACGGGTTCTTGTAAGGATCTTGGTTTGGATGGGACGGTTTGTTGGGAGGCGGATGCGTCAGGAGATCAATTTGTTTCGTCTGGGTATCTGACTCCAGCATCTGGTGCTCTGACGCAAACGCAGGCGACGCTTGATGTGCCGATTTCGCTTCCACATTTTGCTTTAAATGGAACATGGACGATTTATTGGCAGCTTGTTCCGGTGAACGTTGCGGGTGATGCGAATCCATCCTACGCATTGGATAACTCCGGGACGAGCGCGCTTCGCATGAGTGTTGATAAGCTTGTTGCGATTGATGTCTCTGCAAATAATGGATCCGAAGCTGTGTATTCAGCTGTTGGTGGTGGATCGATTGTTCCGTTGGTTGCGTCTGCGCCAGTGACAATTGCCGTAACACAAAAAGGAAATGTTGTGGATTTTGATAAGGTGTATGGAACGGATTGGACCAACTCCAGCAATGGACAGACGATGCCGGTTGGGATCACGCATTTTCTTGGAACAGCGCTTCCTTCCTACACGGATAAAGATGCGGAGACACTGGTTTCCGGTGGTCCGGACTATGCCATTCAGGTCTACGATTCCGGTAAAAAAGATTGGGTTGTTCCAACCTCCGTTGGTTCACAGGATGGGACGGTGAAAACTGCCGGGACGAATCATTATGACACGATGATCATGTCTCCAGCGGGTCGCACGGGTTCGTTTACGGCTACGCTCACGAATATTGCGGCGGATGCAAGCGGGAGTGGTAAGTCTGCGAATGATCCACTCACCGTTGTTGGTTCTGCGGAAATTTCCGCTCATCCAACAGGAATTGTTTCTTCAAATGCATTAACGGTTGTGACTCATTATACGTCCTCGGCGAATGGTCTTGTCCGATTTATTTCGACGGAAGATCCAACGGCGCCGATGCTCTTCCCGTCTCCTCAGAGCATGAACACGACGCCTGATGGTCTTGGTCTGGCGATATCTGGGACGAACGTGTTTGTTGCAAATTACGATGAGGGGACTCTCTCTGTGTTTGACGCGTCTGCGCCAACAGACCCGGTTTATCATACGGTGAACGTGGGAACGAATCCGGACGCCATTGCTGTTTCGGGTCATTACGTTTATGTCCTAAATAAGGGTGATGGGACAATGTCTGTTGTCGATGTGAGTAATTTGAATTCTCCATCCGTGGTTACGACGCTGAGTGGCTTTAGTGTTCCAACAACGATTGCGATTAATCAATCGGGCTCAACGGCGTATGTCTATGATGATGATAACGGGCAGACTGCCGTCGTCAATATTCAGGATCCAGCAAATCCGTCGATTGTGACGTGGTTTGGCGGACAAGGTCTTGGTCGTATGACGGTGTCCGGTCAACGATTGTATGTGATTGACTTTGGATTGAGTATTTACGATATCTCATCGCCATTAGCCCCAGTGCTTCTTGGTCACTCAGTGAATGTCATTGGTTACTCTGGTAACGGTGCTAACTCTGCATCTGATGTTCGCGTGTCAGGCAATTATGCCTACGTGTCCGATCACTCTGGTTTGATTACCGCGATTGATGTTTCAGACCCAAGTCATCCGGTGCCCGTTGAATCAGCTGGATTCCAAGTTGCAGGCGATGTCGCCGGGATTGCGATCGATGGATCCTATCTCTATGGTATTGATGCAGCGGCAAATTCCTTGTTCATCATGGATATCGGAAACACGTCCTATCAAACAGCCGTTGGTCCACGCGGATCTGTGGCAAATGGTGCGTACACCGCGGATCTCTACAACGGGTTTGTTGTTACAACAAATTTTTACACGCATAGTTTGAGCGTCGTGAATGTTTCCAATCCTGCGAGTCCAACGGTCGTTGGTACCTTGACGAATCTTGGTAACATTAAAAACGTGAGAGTCGACGGTTCGTATGCGTTCGCCTATTCCTATATTGGCGGGCAGAATAAATTCCTTGTCGTTAATCTTTCGAACCCAAGTGCACCGTCATTAACGTACTCACTGACCGTTCCTGCAAATCTTGGAGGAGATATCACGATTTACGGTGATCGGGCATATCTTCAGGGTAATCAATATAATCTCCTTGGCATCGTTAATGTCTCAAATCTTGCGGCACCGACGTATTTAGGGACTGTGAATCAGCCAAGTGGCGTCGATCAGATCTCTTCTGCGACTGTTGTTGGGACAACGGCCTATCTTGCGAGTTCGCGTGCAAGTGGTGTTGCGAATAACAAAGTCCTGGTCTACGACGTTTCAAATCCGTCTTCCCCAACGTATGTAAAATCAATCACCGTCGGAACATCTCCGTCGCGTGTGATCGTGGATGGATCTGTGGTGTACGTTGCAAATGAGACGGATAAATCTGTTTCCGTCATCGACGCGACGTCTGCTGCGAATGCTTCGGTTGTGTCTACGGTATCTGTCTCTACGCAGCCGCTGTCTTTGTACGTTCGAGGTCTTCGTTTGTATGTTTCTGGTTTAAGTACAACAGGTGTCTATCAACTTGTTGCAGAAAGTCCATCGACCGCGCCATCATTTATTCGAAACATTCCGGGCGGTGGATCCGGTGGTCAAACGGTGGTTTCTACGGATGCTCGATATCTCTACAGTGTCGTACCAACGGGTTATTCGTTGATATGGGATTGGGCGTTGTCGGTTATTGATCTTGGCACGAACTAATGACACTTATCACATATGACTACTCCACAAACAAATAATTCGTCGGTGCGTGTCTTGTTCGTGATTCTGGGGATCGTGGCCTTGGCCGCGCTTCTCGCCGTTGTCTTTGTGCGATCAAAGGCAGAGGTGCCTACGAATATCAGTCAAAACGCAGCCTCCGGACCAAAAAATATGATCGTGACCGAGCAGGCGTTAACGCAAGATTCCATCAATGTTGGTGGGATTAATGACGCAACGCCTCCAAATACGGTTCATCTAACGTCTGGTTCGTTGTCGGATGTGATTCATCTCACGGCAACCATTGAAAATGATAACGGTGTGAATAACGTGTTGGTGGGTCGTTCAAACGCAACACTCTATGTTCAGGCGTTTCATGGAACGACATTGAACGAAGGTACGTGCAGCCAGCAGCATCTTGATGGGACATCGTGCTGGGAAAATAGTTTGACGGGCGATCAGTTTGTTAGCTCGGGAGTTCTTGTTCCAGTCTCTGTTGATCCGGGCGAGACAATGATCCATATGGATGTGCCGATTGCGCTTCCGCACTATGCACTTGATGGGACGTGGACGATTTATTGGCAGTTGATCCCAACGGATGATGCTGGAAATGCGAACGGGAGCTACTCTGTAAGTAACGCAAATCTAGCGGCATTAATGCGCATGAGTGTCGATAAGCTTGTCGCGATTGATGTCACGGCAAATAATGGTACGACGGCAACGTATACAGCTGTTGGTGGTGGATCGATTGTTCCGCTTGAAGCTTCAGCGCCTGTGTCAATTACCGTGAACCAAAAGGGGAATGTCCCAGATCATGTTGCGGTCGTTGGAACGGATTGGACGAATACAGATAACTCCTTGACGATGCCAGTGAGCATCACGCACTTTTTGGGGACGTCACTCAGCTCATACACGGCACAGGATTTTGAAACGCTTGTTTCCGGTGGTCCGGATCAAGCGATCCGTGTTAACAATGTGTCAAGTGCTCCAGAATGGCTGATTCCGGTGTCACTTGGAACTCAGGATAATACCGTAACCACACTCGGAACGAATCACTACGCGACCATGATTATGCCGCCGGCGGGTCGCGTCGGTTCGTTTAGCGCCGTCCTGACGAATATTGCGTCGGATGCATCTGGTTCTGGTGGTGGAACGCCAATCGGTGGAACATACCCAGCGATCATGGGTCAGACATCGGATATTGGTGTGAAAGATATGGTTGTGAATGGGAATTATGCGTATGTGACTCGCAGTCAGACGCTGGCTAGCGGCGGTGGGCAGTCATCAACAAATAATTTTAGTGTTATCGATATGACGACGAAGTCCGCGCCGACCGTCGTTGGGACAACGTCTGTTGGGTATTACGCAACCGTGATTGCATCGAAGGGGAATTATGTCTACGCAGGTCATAATGCGCTTACGAATGATATTGCGATTATCGATGTTTCCAGTCCAACAAGTCCAACGGTGACGGGATATGCGTCAATGCCGCACAATACAACGGGGATCACGAAGGCGGCTGTGTTTGGAAACTATTTGTATCTGGCGATGAACGGTGGATTACTCGAAGTTGTTGATGTGACAACGCCGTCTGCTCCGTCGTATTTGACGGAAGTTAGTCTCAATTCCGGTGCGGATATCGTCTCCATGGTCAAATATGGAAATTATTTGTACGCGTCTGATCCATTTGCTGGGGTGATCGATATCGTGAATATCCAGTATCCAAATGCGCCGTCCGTTATCACGACCTCGTTTTCAACGGGTGGAAAAACAAAAGCAGATAACCTTGCGATTGTCGGGAGCTATTTGTACTTAGGCCTCATTACAAAGAGCGGTGGTTCCGTTGATGTCTATTCGTTGAGCGATCCAACGAATCCAAGCTTTGTTACTTCCTTGAATGTTAATGATGGGGATAGTCAGCCTGATTTTTCATTGACGGGAACGAAATTGATTGCGGTGAGTCCAACCAAACTCACGGTGATCGACGTCTCAAGTCCAGCGTCTCCGTCAGTGATCTCATCGGATGCAAGTCTTGCAATCGCGGGTGATAATCAAAATTCACCAGTTGTTAGTGCGATTGGTCAGTATTTGTACGTTGGGAAATGGAAGTTCTCCGTTGTTGATCTTGGTCAATAATTGAACAAGAAGAGTGTAAAAAAATATCCGGCACAATGCCGGATATTTTTTATTTGTGATATACTCCGGATAATTATTCATTATTTTTCTATGGCCGAAACACCACGTCAAAAATCATACGTGCCGCTTCTTTCCGTGATCCTTGGTCTCGTTGTTCTTATCGCGCTCGTTGCATTTGTTTTAATGCGATCCAGCGCACAGTCAATTCAAAACGTGAATCAGAGTACAAATTCGAGTCCGACGTACATGTCGCTCTCAAATCAAGCGTTAACGCAAGATACGTATAACGTTGGTGGGATCAATGATGCCACGCCACCGAACACCGTTCATTTGACGCCAGGATCGTTATCCACGCCCATTCATTTGACGGCAACGATTACGAATAACAATGGTGTGAACACCGTGCTCGTTGGGAGAGCGGGTGCGAGTTTGCATGTGATTGCTGTGCATGGATCAACAGCACAAACGACTTCGTGTGTCGCGTTGGGTCTCGATGGATCTGATTGTTGGGACATGACGGTTCCAGGAACGCAGTTTGTTTCCTCTGGTGTGCTCATTCCGGCTTCTTCGGATCCAAACGAAACAAGCATTGCCATGGATGTGCCGATTACGCTTCCGCATTTTGCTCTTGATGGAACGTGGACAGTTTATTGGAAACTTGTTCCAACGGATGCAGCTGGTAACTCTAACACGGCGTATGCGCTTGATAACTCTGGCGTGAACACGCTTCGAACGAGCGTTGATAAACTTGTTGCGATTGACGTTTCTGCAAACGATGGAACAACGGCGACATATACGGCCGTTGGTGGTGGACCGATCCAGCCACTTCAGGCTTCTGCTCCAGTCTCACTTGTTGTGAATCAAAAGGGGAATGTCCAATTGTACGACAAGATTTACGGAACGGATTGGACGAATGGGACGAATGGACAAACGATGCCAGTTAGCATCACGCATTTCTTGGGAACGACACTTGATTCGTATAATGCATCAGGTTCTCAGGTACTTGTTTCCGGTGGTCCAAGTTCAGCCATTCAGGTGAATGACAAGACGCTTGCCGCATGGATTGTGTCTGTCTCAACGGGTACACAGGACAATACGGTGACGGCACTTGGCACAAATCACTATCAAACAATGATTATGCCATCTGCAGGTCGCACGGGTTCATTTACGGCTACGCTTACGAATATCGCGGCAGACGCATCCAGCGATCCAGGCGGCAAGATGCCGATTAATGGTGGCGCGGGTGGTCAAAAAGCAGATATTACGAGTGAAAGCGGACAGAGCTCGCCGGTGACCGGTGTTGGTACGAGCGGTCACACGCCAGCTTCGACATTGAGCTCACAGGCACCGGGTCTCGCAACAGAGCTTGCGTATAATGATACGAGCGCCGGTCAGCATATCAATCTTCATTACGCGTATACGACGGATGTGTATGTTGATCCGTCGAGCGTTGCATGGACAAGCGGTTCTGATCCAAAGATCGGTGACGGTTTAGACTTTGGTGAGAACGTGTTAACGCCAATGCCATTTAAGGCAACGATTGATGATGGTGCGCATTATGTGGATGCAACATTGATCACGTCGAGCTCAAAGGGAAATACGTTCTATTCTTATCAGATTCCATTGAGTGACTTAGTTGGTTCAAGCCCGACGTCTGGTACAGCTGTTCAGGTGAAGATTCATGCTTCGACAAACAACGGGATCTCCTATCCGATGGCACCAACGTCAATTTTGACGGTCCACTTTGGCGCAGCTCCAAGCCCAGCTCCAACAACGTTGCACTGGGTGACGACGGATGGTGTTCAGCACTGGCATGATATTACGGATGGCTATTCGCTCTCCTTAGCCTCATCAACAACGGTGTTCGTTGGCGTGACGGGTCCAACGAATCGCGTCTTGACGATTCCTGGTGTCTGGAACACGACGTTGGATCCATCGATTCCATCGCCATCGCCGGAAACAATGCTCGTTGCTGGTACGTACCAGTATTCGATGCAGCTCCCGATGGGCACGAATACGTATGAGATCCATGATTTAAGCACAAATCTCCTGGCGACATTCACGATTACGATGACGCCGTAGTTTGTCAGCTCGGTTCGACAAAAACACCTCGATGTATTTCGAGGTGTTTTTCTATTTGTGCTATACTCGATGCGTATGTCACTCGAAACCACGAAAGATTTATTTTATCTCGCCCTCGCGATTGGGATTTTTGGGATCAGCGGATTCCTGTGTTGGGGGTTGTACGAGATCGCACGACTGCTGCGACAGGCGAACGACATCGTTCTTGATGCGCGCGAAAAAATCGCGAAGATTGAACATGCGATTACGTCGTTGAAAGAAAAGATGGAAAGCTCAATGACGATGCTCACAGCGCTCACCGCGGGATGGAAGAATGTCGCCGCGATGTTCGAAAAACGCAACGAAGAAAAAGAACCCCCAAAACGTCGCAAAGCAAAAGAAGCTTCATTTTCCGAAGAGTCAGACGGGGAATAAAAAAAAGAACAGGATTTTTACATCCGCTTGACGCGGGTGTTTTTTTATTGCTACAACCGCAGTGGAGGTGTGCTGTGTCTGATCGATCGCTTCTTTTTCAGCTGGAACGATTTTTGGATGGCATTCGGTCTGATCTTCGTGGACCGTATGACTTTGCCAAGCACTTTCATGAGTACGTTTCCGCCAAACAAGCGGAGCTCAAACAGATTCTCATCAAGGAGAATCATCAGGATTCACAAGGTGGACGCGACGTGTGGACAGAGGCGACACAATTTGGCATTGCTCTCGGCGGATTTTTGCTCTTACAAAAACCCGTCAATCTCATCGTCGTTTTTCCCAAATTACAGGCGGATGTGATGAGATTTCGTCGATTTATTGATGCGAATAAGGGGCGACTCAAGCTCTAGCTCTACAGCCATTTGGCTGTTTTTTTAACCTTTGTCTTTTTCGTGACGTTTAGGGTAAGATGCTGCCAACAATTTATTCCGTTTTTCCGCAGGCCTTGTGCCGTCAGCGGAACCCTATTTATGGCCGAAACGCCTTCTGTCGCGACAACTGAGATCGTGAAAGCTCCGTTTGTGCATCTGCATGCGCATTCGATGTACTCCTTGCTTGATGCGTTGGGAGATGTTTCGGATGTTGTTGATCGTGCCAAGGAGCTTGGATATGACGCGATCGCGTTAACGGATCATGCGGCCTTGTATGGGGCCGTGGAGTTTTATGAAGCGGGGAAAAAAGCGGGGATCAAAGCGATTATTGGTGTGGAGGCGTATGTTGCGCCAAACAAGATGACGGACAAGCGTCCGCGTATTGATGATTCGCCGTCGCACATCACGCTTCTTGCAGAGACGAATGAGGGGTATCAAAATTTATTGCATCTTGTTTCCAAATCTTTTTTGGAAGGGTTTTATTACAAGCCGCGCATGGATAAGGAGATCCTCAAGCAATACGGCAAGGGGATTATTGCGTTATCTGGTTGTTTGCGCGGAGAGATTCCAAAAGCATGTCAAAATCATGACATGCAAAAGGCGGAAGAGGTTTTGAGGAAATATCAAGATATTTTTGGCGTCGATAATTTTTTTCTCGAGCTCGTGCATCATCCGGAATCGCCAACGCAGAATGATATTAATGAGCGATTGATTGAGTTAGCAAAGAC
>CAITMG010000053.1 GCA_903893445.1 Candidatus Uhrbacteria bacterium
GTGCAGATTCTGTTTCCAATTGTTGCGGCGTTGTGCGTGATCGCCAGTAAAACGGGGATTGTGCAGGTGACGCATCCGTTAGCAAGCGGCGGTTTTTCGCTCGTGTGGTGGAAGGTCGGTGGTTTGTCGTTACCCTCTGATGCGCTCACGTTTGTGTGGATTGTTGCGGCAACGTATGCGACGAAAGTGTTGGATGGATTGGACGGTCTGGTGACAGGTGAAGCGGTGATTGGTGCGTCTATCGTTGGCGCACTCACGCTTTCAACCGCCTTCTTTCAACCGGCTGTCGCGATCTTTGCAGCCATCGTTGGGGGCGCATTCTTGGGATTTCTTCCCCGCAACGCACATCCGGCAAAACAATTTCTTGGCGAATCCGGTTCCACGATTGCGGGATTTTCCCTGGCCGTGTTATCGATCCTTTCGAGCGCAAAAGTTGCTGTTGCGTTGGCCGTACTCGCAATACCAATGTCCGACGTTGCGTTAGTGATGATTGGTCGTATTGTACGCGGTGTGCCGTGGTACAAGGGCGATAATACGCATTTGCATTTTCGGTTGTTGCAAGCAGGTTTATCTCAACGATCGGCCGTGTTGCTCTTGTGGGGTGTTTCGTTTGCCTCTGGTTTGCTCGCGCTGACGCTTCAAACGCGAGGAAAAATCTTTCTCATTGTGACGCTCGTGGCATCAACGGCGCTTGCGTCATTCGTGGCGGGTCTCAAATCGATTCAAAAACAAAAATAATATGACGAAACAAATGAAGATGTGGGGAGGGATCGGTTTGGCGGTGCTGGTTGTCGCATTAGCATCAGTAGCATATCTTTTTCGCGTACCGTTGCTTCAACGGACGGTTGATCTGAATGGAAAACTCACGCTGGATATCGCCGATACGCCGTCAGCCCGAGAGCTCGGCTTGGGCGGCCGGACATCCATGGCAAAAGACCATGGAATGATCTTCGTTTTTGAAAAACCGGGCATCTATCCATTTTGGATGAAGGGGATGCATTTCCCACTGGATATCGTCTGGATCAACCAAGGAATCGTGCAGGAAGTCGTCAATATGCATGCTCCCGTCAACACCGTCGTGATGCCAGATACGCACGTCCCGATCCATCCGGCAGACCGTGTTTTAGAGGTGAATGCGGGGGTTGCACAGGAATTGGGAATCAAGCCAGGGGTGCGAGTAATTGGTTATTGACAAATCGTTAGCCATTCTGTATCCTTTTCGCACTATGTTCGCAGTCATCGCAACCGGCGGCAAGCAATACCTCGTCAAAGAGGGGGATGTCTTGTCTATCGAAAAATTGGATGTCGAAGCCGGTAAAACGGTTGAATTTGATGTCCTTCTCATCGCAGAAGAAGACGGTTCCGCTGTGGAACTCGGCAAGCCAACCCTTTCTACAAAGGTGAAGGCCGAAGTCGTTTCCCATGGTCGCGCCGCAAAGGTTCAGGTTGTCCACTACAAACCAAAGGTTCGCTATCGCAAGCGCTCTGGTCATCGCCAGCACTTCACCAAGGTGAAGATCGGCAAGATCTAAGACCTGTTGATAGAAAAAGAGCCCTTCCGCTAACCGCGGAGGGGCTTTTTGATAGAGGGGGTCTGCGGCGTGAGGATGACCTGTTCCCGGATCGGTCGGGAAGGCGAGTCATCATCTTCCATCCGCGGATCACGGCGCTTGACGGGCACGACGGCCGGTCGCAACGGTGAAGATGCGGATGACGGCGGGACGTGCGAGATGCCGTCCGTTGAAGGGGGGAATTTGGGCAGTGGCACGGACGAGAAGGATTTAGGCCTCAGAGCCTGTTCGTAGACGAGGACCTTTTCGCGGACGCCACGTGGAAGCTCGCGTTTGGTCCCACACGAGGGACAAAAGCAAAAGTCGAGCTCCAAAGCGCGACCACAGGTTTCGCTCGCGCAAAAGTTCTTATCTGGCCATGGAGGGCGTTCGGATTGCGGAATGGCAAGCCAATCACGCAAGGCCTTTTGCTCTGGTGGCGGATCTCGGGTTGGCATGTCGTATCTGCGAGACGACATCGGCGATTCGCTGGGAATCGGCTTGGGTTGATCCGAATCGAGGTCGAGGTGGACATCGTGATCCGGGGGCTGTGTCGGGCGATCTTGTTCAACGCGCGTGCCGCCAAAGAGCTTGCAGCTCTTGACGATGCATCCGCCATTGGAAAGCGGACCATTGCACGCCGGACAGGTATTTGCTCGTGGGCGGTGCGGGGTGCTCACGTCATGGTTCTCCTTGGGAAGGGGCTACGCCAAAAC
>CAITMG010000054.1 GCA_903893445.1 Candidatus Uhrbacteria bacterium
CACCACACATCACAACTTGCGTGACCATCGGCGTGATATTTTCCTTCCTCCGGAAAAAATTCAATCGTCTCAATAAATTTTTCTGTTTTGTGTTGCGATAAAATCGTGTAGAGCTGATCGTAGGATGGTTGTGTCATCTCAAACACATTTGCTTCGCGACCAAGATTGTCACACGAATGCGCATCGGAATTAGAAACAAGAAAAATGCCATCGAGCGCGGAGAGTCTCCAGTTCATGAGTGGATCAGATGAGAGACCGGTTTCAATTGCGTAAATATGTTTGGTGAGATCACCAAAACATTCTTGCAACGAATCATATCCAGACTTGGAACCAAAAATGGAAAACCATGGCGTCCATGCGTGCGCTGGAATCAGCAAACATTTTTCGTCCGCCTCAAGAACGAGTTTTAATAAATCTTGTGAATTGAGACCAATGATCGGTCGTCCGTCGCTTTTGATATTGCATTTGCGTGCAACGAGCGCATCCGCCAGGCGATGCGCGGCTTCGCGAGACGGAAAAAGCACGACGTGATGCACACGGCGCACCTTGTCGAGATGCTTGTAGATGCAGGAAATCTCGGTCGAGAGAATGAATCGCGTCGGTGAAACATCACCTTTGAGTTTGTATGCGCCTTCGCCAGCTTCTTCGAGTTGGTCATCAATCTCTTTGAGCCAGGCTGGATGCAGGGCATCTGACGTCCCAATGAGCTGGATCCCCTTGCGTTCGCACGCTTTGGCGATGTTTGGCAACGTTAAATCCTTGGAGCAAGCTCGGGAAAAGCGGGAATGGAGGTGAAGATCAGTGATGACGCGCATAAATCTGAAAGAATCGTAGCGCAGAGACATTAAAAGCGGAATCTTTGAAAGAAAAAAGCCGCATTTCAGTTGAAATGCGGCAAACGGACTAGGGAAGGAGAACCGGAACCGCGTACCTGGAGTCGTCGGAATTGTTATCCTCAATACCCACGTACACCCGACGGTCGACGTAATAGAAGTTCACGAACACAACGTGCCGCCAGGCGGTATCGCCATACCTGTAGAGATTGAACTCGTAGCCGGCAGCGAAGAGCCCGGGGCTCAGGACGCTCGGGATGGCACGGATCATGTCAGGGAACATCCAGGTCACGACGAGCAGCTCGTCAGCGAGTGACTTCTTGCTGCGTACGTCAGCAACGCAATTGCGCTTGCAGTGCGTTCCGAGATCGACGATCACCCACTCGATGACGGGCCTGTGACTGTCGTCGCCATTCAGAAGCCTCAAATGCCCCTTAGCCGAATCGAGGCCTTCCCACCGACTGGATCCGTTTTCGCCGAAGACCGCCTTGATGCGCGCCAAATGACGTTCGAAGGTCAACCGGACGCCCTCGCTCCCCTCGCCGAAACGAATGCGGAAGCTGCGGTACGCCTGCTTGCCCTGTGGCCAGGCCGGAGCCGTCGCTGCGAGACGCGCGAAATCTTCCTCGGTGATACCCCACTTCTCCTCATTATTCGCACGACGGAGATCGGCCAACTGGCTCTCGACGGATGTCGCGTAAAGATTCCTCAACGAGAGAGTCCGTTGCTTGCTGATGAACCGAATGACTAGTGCCGCGTTCTCTTTAGACCTTACCCAGTCCGCATGCTCGGAATTCATTCCGGCATCGGACAGGCGCGCGACCGTAGACGCGACGAGATCGCTTTGCATTTTCTTGAACGGAACGGGCTTGGGCTTGACCATGATGGCTCGGCCTCCTTGAATCGTCCGAAAGATGCACGTGAGCGGAATATCCGCCTCGATGCAGCTTCTTTTGAAAGGACGATGTTTCAAAATACGTAAAAACGGGCATTTTGTCAATGCCCATCCTTTCATCTGGGCAGGGAGACCCTGCCCCTACAAGTCAACCTATCCCGTCCGCTGTCGAAGGCCGAACGTTTTTTGTTCCCTCGACGGCGGTCGGCACGGTTGAACGTGCGCTCTTTCTTTTGTTTTTGTTTTCCCTGTTTTTTCGCAAATCACCGGATGGGTTTTGGTGGGAAATGGAAGGTGCGATGGTGGTCTGCGTACTCCTAGTTTAGCCGTTTTCCCCCTCATAACATAATTCTCGCTGTGTTGAGCGAGAATATTCGATTTCTTGTCTTGTGGATAACTATTGAATTCCTGTGGATAACCTTATTTCAATGAATACCCAAATGTCACAACGCAGATCACAGCCAATAACAGCGCATGCCAGTGCAATGCGTGCACAAGCCAAAACCGAACGTCATGCTCGACGCGAGTTTCGGCCTCAAGGATCGCGGCGAAGCGCTGCGATATTTGTGGATGTGCATTCCTCCTCCTCATGCACCTATTATAGCAGATCCGGAATGTGAATAGAGGAGGGTCAAATCTTCTCCTCATCCGCTTTAAGGATATAGAGCGACTCAACATCCATTGGCGTACCAAGACACGCCATCTTTTTCTCACGGTGCAACCTGTTCAGCTCTTTGTTCTGGTCGGCTACCAACAACTCACCTTCAGCGAACCCAAGCGTAAACATTTTTCCGTCGATCCAAAAAGCAACAAATCCCTCGATGGAAGCCCCCTCATCTCGTAATGTCTGACGAGCGGCCTCAGCATGTGTCGTTTGAAGCTCTTCACACCACGTTTTCCATACATCTTCCTTCCCTGGAAGGATTGAATACAATCTTGCGCCAAATTTTTTCATATCTTTTCCTCATATTTTCACACAATCACAAAACTGACGAGGGAAATGCGATGCCAATAAAAAAACCGCACAAAATGATGTGCGGCGATGCTCCCTACTCGATGCGCCAGTTGAGGGTTTTACCGGCAAGGTACGGGACGATTCCCTCGATCACCTCGGGAATATGAAAGGGCTGACGGATCAACCGAATCTTTTCCTCGTTGAGCGGAAGCCCATAGAACCGCGCTCCACTTTCGGATGTGAAGCGCTCGAACATCTCCAGCGCTTCAAACTCTTCGAAAAAGGACGTGAGCAGCGGAATCACCATGGGCGCCGTAAAGACACCCGCGCATCCCTCGGCGCATTCCTTCGTCTCACGCGTGTGCGGAGCGGAGTCGGTTCCGAGGAAGAACTTGGGATTGCCGCTGAGAACCGCTCGCCGAAGCGCGTCGCGATCCTCGGGCCGTTTGGCGATCGGCATGCAAAAGTTATGCGGATGCAGCTTTGCGCCAATCACATCATCGAGCGTCAGATACAGATGGTGCGCCGTAATGGTCGCCGCGACCGTGTCGGGCAACTCTTTGACGACGCCGACCGCCTGGAGCGTCGTGACGTGCTCCAACACGATCTTCAATTTGGGAAAGCTGCGCGCAATCTCGCACAACTGAGCCAAAAAGACGGACTCACGATCCATGCAGAAGGCCTTTGGATCCTCCCCGTGCAGGCAGAGTACCATCCCGACACGCTCCATCTCGGCAAAGACCGGATAGAGCACATGCATGTCGACCGGTCCGTTGTCGGAGTTGGTCGTCACGCCTTGCGGGTAGACTTTCCCCGCTATCACACCCGCAGATTTACAGGCGATGATCTCGTGCGGCGTGGTCCGATCGAGGAGTTTGATCGTCATAAGCGGCGTAAATCCGCGACGACAGTGCTCCTTCATCTCCCCTCGATACACGGCGGCATCTACCGCCGTGCGGATCTCTGTTGGCGTTGTATTTGGCATGATGAGCGCGCGTGCAAACGCCTGTTCCGTAAATGGAAGGACGGCACGCATCACGCTGCCCCGGCGAAGATGCAAATGAAAGTCATCCGGACGACGGATGCAAATCAAATCCATTTTCCTAGCTCCTTGCGCACAAATGAACGCCTCAACGAACCGCGACGCATCTTTACATAATTTAATTGGCTCTACAAGGCCAAAAATGTGAGAAAAAACCGCCTGGTGGCGGTTGAGAATCGGTTAAAACCATCGCTTTTCGACAAAGCCACGGTTCACCGTTTGAATGATTCCGCGGACACGCCACGGACGAAGGAACGACACAGACCCGAGCTCGATCGCGGAAGCCCCAGCAACGAGCAGATGCGCGGCGTCTTCCCAGGAGAGAATGCCTCCACACGCAATCAGCGGCACCGGGAGCTCCAAATCTTTCGCCGCGAGGATCCACTCGAGAACCAACGGGAGCAACGGCCTCCCAGACAACCCGCCGCCACCAAGATGTGCAAGCGGCGATGTCTCTGTGCCAAATAGCCCCTTCCAATCAATCCGATGTGGCAACGCGCCCCAAGGAATCGTATTGGAAACCGTTACCGCATCGCACGGTGCGCGGCGAAGAATATTCAACACCGCAGCGGGCGTCATGAGTACACTCACCTTCATCACCAAGGGAACAGTGAGTTGAGACAGGACGTGCAGAAGCTCGACCGCGTCGGTGATGAGATGCGACGGATCGTGCCCGGTATTGGGACACGAGACGTTGAGCTGAATCCCAAAGGGCGCACAAAAGTCTCGCTGATGCGCGCGCATCAGGGTCACAAATCCTTCCGCCTCACGCATCCGATCGTCGCGTGCTGCACCAACCGCCATGAACGAGATCAAGAACGGATCGAGACGCAACTGCCACCGTTTTGTCCCAAGGAGATGCGCTGCGCCCGGACCGCTCAGTCCGACGGCATTGAGCGCAAAACCTTGAACAGGCTTGGCAATGATGCACGACGGACGCGTATCAACGGGCGTGATCCCATCAGCGGCGAGCGGCATATTGCCTTTTCGCGGCGCGAGCGTCGTTGTCTTTGCGATGAACGTGGAACCTGCATACTCAAGACCAAATGGCCGAGCGTAGCGATGGAACCAATATCCCTCGCCAAAGAATCCACGCGCGCCAGACGTACAAAAGACGTTTCCAAATTCCAACCCACGAAGCTTCATGACTCCTCCTTTGGTCGTGATGCTGGTCGCAGCTTACGCAATTTGTGTTTTATGAACAATTGGCAAGAAAAAACGCGTCCCTCCCACTTGGGATGACGCGTTGAGAAGAACCTAACTGAGGTTTCGATCGTGCTCGCGCCGATCGCGTTGCAGATACTCGCGCGCATGTGTCGACAGGCGACGCTCGACGGCCTTTGCGCGCTCGGCGTCCATTCGATTCAGCAGCAGCGCGATGCCCTTGAAAACGTGCTTTTGCTCGTACCCTTCGAGCCCATTCGCGATGCGATCAGCGCGCAGGCAGAAGTCCTTGTCCGGCGCGATCTCGGCCAATTTGAGATAGGCCACGGCGCCGAAGAAGTCCTTCTTCTTTTCCATCCGCTCGGCGATTTCCACGGCCGTACGAAACGATGGATGATGCTGAAAGCACCGCGCGATCAGCACGAGGGCTTCGACCTTGTCGCTGCCTTCCGGCATGGCGTTTGCCTTTTGAACGGCGAAATCGATTTGCTCGGCGGTTGGAATCGCGCGCGCGATCTCGATGTAATCGAACGCCGCGTGCTGACTAAAGTCCGTCGGATTTTCCTCGAACCGAGTCGCCTCTTGGCGCGCGTGCACGACGTCACCCTTGCCCGCCAAGAGCTCGATCAGCTTCATGTGCGGAACGTGCGCGTAGGAAGAACCGAGTTCATCCGCGGCATCGATCGCCCCGAGCTGATTCACGAACGCGTAGGACGCTTCGAATCCACCGAGCTCGTACAGATCGTTGAGGATGCGAAGCGCGAGATCGAATTCTTCGGATCCAGATAGTCTCGTTTCCTCCTCGGGGTTGAGCAGTTTCACGTACCTCGCGACGGACGTCGCGACAGCATCTTGAACGATCTTCCTCATTGAAACCTCCGTTGTGAAAGAAAAAGCCTCTTCGAGAGAGGCGAGGGTTACGCGGGAACAGCGGCACGAACGGCGAAGAATCCATCAAGGATTTCCAACGCTTGGATCAGCGAGGTGAGCCCCGCTCGTTTTGCGTAGGCGACAGGGATGCCAGCCTGACGCGTTGCGGCCATCAGAGGATTGTATTCCTTGTGAGCCATGAGACCTTCCGCGAAAATGATCGCGGCGACGTTTTGGTTGCGAATCCGCTTTTCGAGTGGCTCGACAACCCGGGCGCTCCGGCTGACTTCGAGGGAAATCCATTCGACTTCCACACCCGTCCGCTGGACGATCTCCCGTATTTTGACGTTGTCTGCGACGCCGCCGACAACGATCACGGGCGCATGGCTTAACTGTTCTTGCAGCGCTAGGAATGCTCCTCGTTGGGACACGTTTACTCCTCTCGTCTCCGCGTCTGCCACCATAGGCTATCTCCAAAATACCGTCAAGATCCGGGGGCACTCCAGACGCCCGTCAAATAGCTTGTCGTGTTGTCTTTTGGCCCGTTATACCTGGTCGAAATGCTGTGATCCAGGCGAGTAAATGAGACATTTTGACCCCGTACAACCTCAAAAAGCGCCGCAAAACCGAGTCCATTGTCGGTATTGCGGTCGGTCGCTTTTTCCATGGCTGCTTGGTCACGCGTCTTGAACCATCCCTCGGTTGTTTTGTCGTTATTCAGTGCGGTTTGCTCGTCTAAATAATGGCTCATGTCTGACGACACAATGACGAGCGTGTGAGGATCAATGATCTTTTTGAGTTCCTGTCCAAGTCGTATGACAGATCCCACGTCGCTGTTTCCACGAATCGCGATAGGAACGATCTGCGCCTGCGGGAGGACATGATGCAAAAACGGAACTAGCGCGCCAATCCCATGTTCATTTTCAAACATGGCGCCGTTTTCCTCTCCGATGTTTGAGTCTTTTAGGAGCAAGCGCGTCGCCGTCACGTCGATAAAAACGCTCCCCTCGTCCGTGAGATACGTCCGTTCGTGAACCGATATTGGTTTTGCGCCCTGTTTGTAATGATCCGGTGAGATGATCACGATGCGTGTTGCATCTGGACGCGCTACGGCAATCGCTGCCCAAAATCGCGCAAGCAAATCCACGGCAAGCACGTGATGATTCACGACTCCGCCAAGAACATGACCAGATCCAATTGCCGGGGTTGATGTCACGACAAAATGAACCGTTTGCAGATCCACAAATTTCATCGCATTGATCGGCGCGAGTTGTCGCGTTGGATTACTGAGTGTGACAGATGATAACGGCGCGTTGATGTCCGGCATCCGATGCGTTGATGGCGTCACGCATCGAAAGACGATCCATCCAAAAGCGGCGGCCATGATGGCCGCCGCTCCAATCCCGATCACTTCACCTTGTTTCATTTGATGTTGATCTGATCTTCGCCGCTCACCGCCTGCACCGACGGCGATTCGAGACTTTGGACAAGCACGGGCTCTGCCTTGAAAGATCCACGCGTCATCACACGCGCCTTGTAGGTCAGGACAACGGGCTGATCCTTTGATGGGATCGTCGGACAGACGGTAAATGAAACAGCGTTTCCGTTCACCGTATCTGGCGAAATCGTCGCGCTCCCAGCCATAAACACATTCATCTCGCGCACCTGCGGAAAGAGACCGGCTGGCAAGACGTCGCGTACAGCATAGCAGCCTGGCCAGGCACCATTCAACCAATTTGGTTTGAGCGTCACGGTGACGACATCGCCTTCAACCAACTTTGTCATGTCCTTCCCCTCTGCGGTATATGTGCGCGACACGGTGATGTCTTTTGTGGACGTTGGGACACCTACGATGTCGCGTGACATTACCGCAACTGCTGGACCGGTGTTGGACATCACGCGAAATGCTTTTGCTTCATCCGCCGTGAGCTTGATATCTTCGCCATACCCATCTTTGAGGATCACGGTTTTTGTGTCGCTATTGAGCTGATAGGTCACACTCGCGTCCTGCGCGATTGCCGTCGGGACAACGCGTTGCAGCACATCCGCCTTATCGAGCACATTGAACGCATCTTCCGACCACGTCGCATCCAGTGATGCGAACAACTTTGGTGCAGAGGCATCACCGAGTTCTGCGGCGAGTCCGGCGGCTTCGGCTGTTGCCTGATCGATGGATGATCGTGCATCCTCGACCCGAATGACCATCTTGCCATCTTTTTCTTCTCCTTTTTTGAGCAACTCTGCGAACAACGTACGCGCACCTTCGCGATCACCCGCTGCATCTAATCCGCGAATCACCGCGAGCTGTTCATGCCAATTGAGATCCGTTTGCTTTGCCAACGATTGCAACTGGAGCAAGACCGGATTTCCCAATGCGGCAAGACCGGCGTAGGCACGAGCCGCTTCCTCGCGCGTCACATTTTTGTTTTGCGTGATCTGATAAAAATAGGCGGTGAGCATATTTTGATCAAATGCCTTTGGTGCGATGGCGGCTAATTTTGCGCTGACTTCTGGATCTGACGAACCGTATGGCAACAGGGCGATGCCGCCATCTGTCTGCTGATATCGTGCCAAGCTCACATCATCCGATATGAGATCCTTTTTCCCAAATTGGTTGATCAAGAGATTCGTACTGATCTGTTTTGCGACCTGCGCTTCGACACGCGATGACCATGACCACTGGAGTGACTCCACGTCGTTGAGATACTGCGCTCGTGTCCGCGACAACAAGCTAACCGTCACTTCGCGAGAAGCACCTGGATCAGGAAGCGTGGAACCTGGACCAAGATCCGTCGAGGTAAATTCCTGATGCGTAAATCGCGATGCGACAACGACCAGATGTTTTTCCATGGCATCATTCCCGGCGTCGGATTTTACCCCAATCGTGAGAACGTGATCGCCGACTGGGAGCGATGCGACCGTCACATAGGTTGATTCACCGGCTTTGCCTGTCACGGTCTCCTGCTTTAAGCCCAACGTCGGCGCATCTACAACGAACGTGATCGGCGAACCTGCCTTGAGGCCGGTGCCATACGCGCGCAATTTGATGACTGGTTTATCGGCCGTCAACATTGGCGATGGGATGACCGCATCCACAAATACCGGTTTTGTCACTGCCATTTTGACTTGCACAGAACCCGCGAACAACCCCGGCGTTACGGCCACACCGGTCACGCGCCAGCTCGTCATGTTGTCTGGCATGGTGAATGTCACGTCACCCTGACCATTCGCATCCAATGTCACCAGTTGAAACGTTGCTGTGTCTTTAAAGTTTTTTCGCACAGACGTGAAGTCGCCTGCACCACCTCCACCGCCGCGCTCTGCACCACCATTCATGCTTGCTGGCATGCCCTTTGGCGACATGGACGCTTGATGATAGACGATGCCATTGGAAACCCACTGATACAACGTGCTCAATGGCGTCTCTGTCCCATCTGACCATCCGGATGCCGCATAGAGCGCATCATCAACCGCGCCAAGGGCAAATCGCGCACTCGCTGCTGGTTTCCCATCTTTTTGTGTGGCTTTAACATGAACGACCGCTTTTGCGCCTGGGGCGTACGATGTTTGATCGGGCGTCATATCGACCGTGATATTTCGCTGATCCGTATCAAACACGACATCCACCGAGCCTTCGACGAATCCGCCGTTGAGATATGCGACGCCCATCACGTTCACATTTGGGAGATCTGTTGATGACAGCGAAATCTGCTCCGTCGGATCTTCTGAAACTGCAGACGATGTGATTCCGAGATGTGCAGAAACGTACAAGAAGTGTTGCCCATCTGCTTTTTGCATCATGGCATCATTTTGCACAAAACCGAGCGTGACCGGTTGACCCACATCCACTGACGCGGAATCTTTTGGAGAAATCATCTGAAAATTGATTCGGTTGTCTCCGCTTGGATATCCGCCGCCAGACCAATCCGTGTAGACATATGTGGAACCGTACTCAATATTCCCTTTTCCATCTGGCAACATTGGGATCACTTCAAACCATGCATCCTTATCCGGTGAAATCGTAAACGTCGCTGTCGCTTTTCCGGAAACATCTGTTGTTGCGGAAAATGTTTGCACAGCACTTACAACCTGATCATACGAATAGGTTGGCGATGTTTTTTTCTCAATCGGATCGTAGGACGTGCCCGTTTGTGTTGCGACCCATTGGTGCTTCACGACATTTCCACTGATCGCTGTGTTGCGCATCGGCTCACCGTATTCAGACGCATTCCACGCCTCAATATGTTCTGGATCAACGGTTTTTGCGAGCATGTTGACGGTGACGACATTTGTTTTTTCATCACGCGATGCCGTGGTTGTGATGGATGCGTGTGTTCGACGAACGGTCACCGCGTCATCGGCACGAATCTCTGTTTCTTCACCGCTCGCTGGCGTTGCGGCAAACGATACGTCTGATGTTGGGGAGCATGGCGAAGATGTGACATACACCGTACAGGCATCGGCTAACGTTTGATACGAAAAACTCACACGACCATTGGCATCCGTCTCCAGCACCTTGGTGCTATCCAGACGACCGCTGACATACGTCTCGAAATTTATTTTTGTTTTTGGCATTGGCGTCCCATTGAAAAATGCGGAATCCACTTCGCCTTCAATCTTGTCGCCCGCAAACACCGCGCTCTTTGTCGTGGACAAGGAGATGGTGTAGGCCGGTTTCACAAAATCACGAACCTCGAATGATCGCGTCGCAATCTCCTGGCCATTGCGCTTGAGCGATGCGGAGTACCAACCCGGCGCAAATAACGACCAGTTCATCGATCCGCGGAATGCGCCAGCATCGTCCGTTTGCAATGTGATCTTTTTGTACACTTTTGCCTGGGACACATCGCCACCAAACCAATCATAGACATCCCCGCGACGAATCTCGAGTGTTAATTGATCTGCGGCTTTCCCCGTTGCGCGATCTTGTGCGATGCCAAAGGCTTCAAAAGAATCTGTTGTGCGATACAACGGACGATCGATAAAGAGATACGAAATTGTTTGATCGGACGCGTTGACTCCGCCGCGAAAATCTCCGTCGTACCACCGATTCATGCGCGTTAATACGATCAAGCTGCTCAAATCGCCTGTCCCGACATCCATCACAACAGAATCGTTTGTTGACGTTGAGGTCAGTACGGATGGCGTATCCATTGTTGCGATTCCACGCGCATCTGTTTTGGATTGACCCTGTGGAAGCGAGACGTTCATGTCTGCGAGCGGCTGATTTGTCTGCGCGTTCATCGCCCAAACAAGCGTCTGCTTTGCATCACTCGTGACATATGTCGCGACATTTGTGGATTCCACAAAGAGCCAGGTTGTATCTCCGCCTTTTACTGCGATGCGGAGCAAGTATCGGCCAGCATCAAGCGGCTTTGGCAGGACCATGTAACTGGAATAATTTTGTTCTGACACACCAACCGTTGCATCAAATGCTTTTTGCGTGGTGTAGGCTTCGTACGTTGATGTGGCTTTGCGTGTTTCCGCTGCAAACCACGGGATGTTTGCATACGCATCTAAAAATGCTTTTGCTTTATCGTGATCCAGTGAGAATGCCGTAATGTCTGCTTCTTTGGCA
>CAITMG010000055.1 GCA_903893445.1 Candidatus Uhrbacteria bacterium
ACCATGCCGATGCGTGCGGACATCTCTTGAACCGCGGTCATGAGCGGGAACATGAGGAGAACCGTCCAGATCTGTCCTAATCCAAACTGTGCGCCGACTTGCGTATAGGTTGCGAT
Organism: Candidatus Uhrbacteria bacterium; assembly: GCA_903893445.1. Classification (GTDB taxonomy): domain Bacteria; phylum Patescibacteriota; class Patescibacteriia; order 2-12-FULL-60-25; family 2-12-FULL-60-25; genus CAITMG01. Next base: position 117 of record CAITMG010000055.1, read on the forward strand.
GCCGGACGGATCATCATCGGATGAACCGGTGATAAATCCCGGACCAAATTTTTGCAGGAGTCGTCGAATAGCGCTTGGCATAGCCAAAGTATATCACCTCTCAAAATTAAACCACGATTGACAAAGAGCCGATTTTCTGAAATTATTTTTACCTCCCGTTTAACGTTGTTGAGCGAGAGATATCTTTTTCCGGAGGGTTCATGAACGTTTCGTCATCAGAGATTCCGTCCGTTGTTCCCGCACAGCGATCGACATTGATCGCGTCGCTCCCAAGACCCGTTCAAGAATTTTTTCACAAGAACGAGGTCGCGAGCGAGCTCTTTCAGCAGCAAAAGCCGCTGCGTACGGAGTGGATTCTTCGACACAAGTTCATGGTTCAGGAGAAGACGTGCATCGATGAGCGGTGCCTCGACGCACATGTGGCGAAGGGGTTGCTCGTCGGGCTGACGGAATTTTTCCGTTCAGCTGGTGGGAAGTGTGATATTGCGACGTATGCGCATGCTCGACGCGTGCTCGACAGCGTGCGAAAGGCAGCGAATATCGTGGTGAATGGGGTTCCGCATCCGATGGCCGTGATTCGTTTCAATACGGCGCATCAGTCGGATTCCAAACACTCGACGGCTTCATGTGCCGCGTGGAAGCACAATACGAATAAGGCGCTTCGCTTTATGCAGCGCAGTGCGGATGAGCTGAACGCGTCCTTCAAAGGACAGATCGTCGCGCTTCCGCTTTTGCTGGATACGGATCGGGACGCGAATACGTTCATCGGTCCGTGCGGGAATCTGTCGGTCAACGAACTCGTTGCCGATCCGCACATGCTTAATGGCTCGAGCCATGCGTATGTGATGGATCGTCTGCGGCGGATCTTTCCGATGTCTTGGCCTCCGCTGGAGCGCCTCGATCCCGTCTATCGCGATGTGTTTCACGAAGAGCTCGCCGAGCGCGTGCTCGCGAATGTCGCCTTTGTGCGGAATGTGATTGGGCAGCAGCGACCAATCGAGCTGCTCGATCATCAGGGGCGGTATGTGTTTTTCGGTCGTCACTGCGACTGGATCACGGATACCAATTCCGTTTTCGTGATCGATGACACGGACTCCCGGACGAGCGCCCTATGGGGGTTTCTCATCGGGATGCAGTACGTGACCAAGAACAGACTCTTGGACGCGATCGCGAATAATGACAAGGATTGGATTGTGCCGGTGATTCTCAACATCCCGCACGACGATGACGATTTGCCGATTACGGTGATGTATACGCGAAAGCGTGCACAGCAGCTGCGGCAAAAGCTCGAGCGATCCGCCGAGCACATCGTTCATTGGCTCAAATTGCACCTTGGGACGACCCTTCCGGATTGGCTCAAGATCACGGAGGAAGAGCTTCTTCGGCGCGTGGTTTTGACCACCTCGGTCAGTCATCGCGCGACGCGGCTCTTTGTCCCGTTTCGGTAGGTTTTCTCTCTCTCCGCCCCGATGAACATCGGGGCTTTTCTTATCTCAACTTGCGGGACTCTGGACTTTTTACGGCAGAGGCATATTCTATGCCAGCAAATTGCGAAACTTATGTGGAAACTGCTTTCCAAAATCATCACAACCGGCAACCCGACGGAATCCGCCAAAACGTCGTCCACGCCATCTGACCCTGCATTTGAAGCGGTCGGGAATCGTTTGAAGGAGGTCATCCATTCCTTATATGGCGGCCGTTCGTTGCGTATCCGACATGTTGATGCCGGATCTTCGAATGCAGAAGAATTTGAATTAACCGCGACGGGCAATGCCTTTTATGACATTGAGCGGTTTGGGATTGGCTTTGTGGCTTCCCCGCGACATGCCGATATTATTACGGTTTCCGGCCCGGTGACGCGCAATATGGAGCATGCGTTGAAAACCGCGTATGACATGACGCCAGAGCCACGTTTGGTGATTGCGGTGGGGGACGGCGCGTGCACGGGAGGGATTTGGCGCGGTTCGTACGCCATGGCTGCTGGGACGGGCGCGGCAGAGGATGTTATCCCGGTTGATGTCAAAATCCCGGGTGATCCGCCGACACCGATGCAGTTTATCGAAGGATTGCTAGCGGCAATCTCTTCCACCAAGAAATAACGTTTATGTCACTTGATACACTTTCCATGTTGATCCTGACGGGGACCGTCGGCACGCTGATCGGTGGCGTGATTGCGCTGTTCTCTGGTCGCAAAGCCGTTGCGAATACCGTTGTTCAGGCACTGTTTGCGGTTTCGTCCGGAATTGGGTTGATCGGTTCGATTGGCGCATTCCTCGGCTGCGTCACGCACACGATCCCATCTGCGTCATTTGCGCTTTCCGCCGCGCCGTCACTCATGACGATTGATGCCTGGTCAGCGGCGTTTTTGGTTTTGATTCATCTTGGGACGTTGCTCGCGTCATTGTTTGCGATCGGATATTTGCCGTCGTATGCAAAGACGTATTCGTTTCCAACGCTGAATTTTGCTTCGGCATTATTTATCGTTGGGATGCAGGCAACGGTTATGGCTTCGTCGGTGTTTGCGTTTTTGTTCGCCTGGGAAATGATGTCTATTGCGGCATACTTCCTCGTGATTGCTGACCGTGAAGAGGCGTCGATCAAGGCGGGTTTCATTTATTTTGTGATGACGCATCTTGGCGCGGCTTCGTTGCTCGCGGCGTTTTTGCTTTTGGCGAAAGGGGACATGATGGCGTCGTTTGCGACATTGCATGCCAACGCCGGAACGCTCCCGATGTTTACGCTCGCATTGTCCTTCTTCTTGTTCTTCGCGGGTTTTGGTTCAAAGGCCGGTCTTGTGCCGTTGCATCAGTGGTTGCCGTACGCGCATCCGCAGGCTCCGAGTCACAGTTCGGCGATGATGTCTGGCGTGATGTTGAAGGTGGCGGTCTATGGATTCCTTCGTATTGCGTTGGGCGTGTTTCCGCAGATCCCCATGACGTGGGCGATTATTGTGACGGTGATTGGTTTGCTTTCTGCTTTCTTTGGTGTGCTGACGGCGGCCGTCGAATCTGACTTGAAACGATTGCTCGCATGGAGCTCGGTAGAAAATTTGGGTTTGATTTTTGCCATGATCGGCATGGGATTGATCTTTCGCCAACTGGGTTTGCCGGAAGCGCCATTTTTCGCCGTGGCCCTTGTCCATGCGTTGAACCATACGATCTTTAAGTCTGGATTGTTTCTTTCCGCCGGTGCCATCATTTCCCAAACACATACACGTGACTTGGATGCGATGGGTGGATTGGCAAAGAAATGGCCTGCATTTTCGTTTGGATTTCTTGGTCTCGTGTTTGCTGCTTCGGCGTTACCTCCATTTGGCACGTTTTACGGTGAGTGGGTGTACCTTCAACAGATGGCGATGAATGTCTTAAAGGTGTCGCATGTTTCTGGATTTCTTTTAGTGCTCGTCATTTCTGTCGTTGCATTGGTTGGTGGATTGGCCGTGTTCACGTTTGGAAAAGTGTTCTCTTCGATTTTTCTTTCCAAGCCACGATCGAGCCATGCGGATCACGTGAAGCCATTGAATGGTTTTATGGTGTGGCCGGTGATGATTGCGGCGATCTTGTCGTTATTTGCGGGTGTGTTTGGTGGTGCGCTGTATCAGTTGTTGAGCGGCGTCCTGACGTCCTCGTCAGCGGTTCCGGGATTGTTTGCGACGGTGAGCTTTCCGGGTGTCATGATCTCGCCGTTCTTCCTCTTTGTGTTATTTGTTCTTGTTGGCGGGATGGTGATGTTGCTCCGCCGATTTGGCACGAGTCAGCAGCCGGTGCGCATGACAGATACGTGGGATTGCGGACAGCCGCTGACGGCACGTATGGAATATACGTCCACGGGTTTTGCGTCACCGATTCGATTCTTTTTCCGCAGTATCTTACTGGCGAAAAATCACATGGTGACCGAGCGCGTCACGCCAGAGAATGCGTATGTGTTGCGCCGACGTCTTGAGTGGAGTGTGTCCTCGATTTGGGAGGAATGGCTCTATCGTCCGATTGCGAATGCGATCTTGGCGATTTCCGCATGGGTGAAAAAATTACAGAACGGCGTGATTCAGTTTTACATCTTGCTCGTTTTGGTGACGCTTCTTCTTGTCCTTGTCTTTGCCGTATGAACTTCCTCATCTTCTCATTGATCCAAACCGTTCTCGTCATCGCGCTTGCCCCGTTGATGATTGGGATGATTCGGATGGCCAAAGCGCGATTTCAAAATCGCCGCGGTGCATCGGTGTTTCAACCATATTGGGCATTGCTCACATTGTGTCGCAAGGAAATGACCATCACGACGCAAAGCTCGTGGGTGTTTCGTGTTGTGCCGTTTGTCGTGTTAACGACGTCGACCGTTCTCGCGATCTTGATGCCGACGCTTGGGTTTGGCGGATTTTTTGCGCAGGCGTCGAGCGTGTTCTTGATTGGTGCCATCTTGGCGATTGGTTCGTTGTTCCTCGTGTTTGGTGGGATGGATGTGGCGAGTGCGTTTGGTGGCATGGGTTCGAGCCGCGAAATGACATTAGCCGCATTGGTTGAACCATCAACGGTGTTGACGCTTGTCACACTTGCGCTTGCGGCGGGCTCGTGGAATTTGGATGGGATTTTCGCTTCGTTTGCGCACACACCGTGGTATGCATCGCACCCATTGTTGATTTTAACCTTCTTGGCGCTTGGGTGTGTGATCTTGTCGGAGGGTGCGCGATATCCGGTTGATAATCCGGCAACGCACTTGGAATTGACCATGGTGCACGAAGCGATGATTTTGGAATATTCCGGACCGTATCTTGCGATGTTGGAAATGGCGTCCGCGATCAAGTTGACGGTGCTGGCGTTGTTCCTGATGGGATTGGTTTTTCCATGGGGCGTTGTTGCCTCTGGAGCGGGGATTGGTGCGATGGTGATTGGTATTCTTGCGATGATCGTGAAGCTGTTTGTTGCGGCATTTGCGGTGGCGTTTATCGAATCAACGCTCGTCAAAATGCGTTTTTATCGGATGCAGGAATACATGACGACGGCCTATTTTCTTGGGCTCACCGGTTTGGTCTTGAGCTTGTTGTTCTAATGATATGACTGGAATTTCTCCTCAACTTCTTCTCAGTTTTTTGGCCGGAGGCATGCTCCTGCTCGCGTTTTTCATTGTGGCTCG
>CAITMG010000056.1 GCA_903893445.1 Candidatus Uhrbacteria bacterium
ATGTCAGTCGGATAAATCTGCGTGCCATCTTGGCAATCGATCGAAAAACTTCCCTTGATGTATCTCGTAAAGACAACATCCGCATAATCATCTAGAAATAGCTGTTCGGAACTCGATCGATCAATTGGCATCAACGGCCCTCCGCTCGCATCCATGATGAGATATTTCGGACCGGGGTCAAATCCGTCACATCCAAATTGTGCTAAATTATTCCAGTCAAAAACAATCTTTGCATCATGTTTTGACCAAGCAAACGGCATATACACAATGACTCCTCCACACCCTCCTTTTGAAAAAGGCGCAACATTCGCGACCACTTTCAACTCCTCCACTTTTTGCGTTTTCACATCTTGTTCAAACACATGATATTCAAAACATTCTTGCGAAAATAATGTATCTGTTTTGACGTACTCGTCCTTCAAACAATTCTTTAACACGGAGTACACAAGTTTTTGTTTATCGTGAGAAAGTAATTTTGAATACACAAAACTCCCATCCGGGACACGTACATCCATATCCGTATTCGTTGCCGCCAATGCAAGAAATTCCTTCCAAGCAGATTCATCCGGTACCGAAGATGGAACGGTCATCACCGCAGCAGTTGTCGTCGTAAGACTCTCAATCTTCTTTGAAAAATCCGCAATCTTCAACTCATCCGCCTGAATACGCGCATTCGCTACAACCAACCTTTTTGCCGCATCCAAATACAATCCATTCGCAACATACCCAATCATCATCAACAAACCAACAATCACGAGCAAGGCAATCTTTCTGACTTGAGACATATCAACGCAATGATACGCCGCAACATTCAAATACAAAAGAGCGAACCTTGCGGCTCGCTCTTCGTGTGCGCTCGATCTATTATCGTGCGTTCTTTTCCTTTGTACGACCTTCGATGATCGTATTTTGAACGTTGCTTGGAACTGGTTCGTAGTGGTCAAATTCCATCGTGTACGATGCGCGACCCTGCGTCATGGAGCGAAGCGCCGTGGCGTAGCCGAACATTTCTGCGAGTGGAACAAACGCGTCGATGATCTTTGCACCGGCACGTTCCGTCATTTCATTGACCTGACCGCGCTTGGAGTTCAAATCACCGATCACATCACCCATGTACTGCTCTGGTGTGACAACTTCAACCTTCATGACTGGTTCAAGAATCGCGACGCCGCCCTTGCGACATGCATCTTGGAACGCCATGGAAGCCGCGACCTTAAAGGCCGCTTCGGAAGAGTCGACTTCGTGGTAGGAACCGTCGAAGACCGTCGCTTTGATGTCGATCATCGGATACCCGGCGACCACACCGCGCGTGAGCGCTTCCTGAATACCCTTGTTGATCGGCTGGATGTATTCGCGAGGAATAACGCCACCCTTCACTTCGTCAACGAATTCGTAGCCCTTGCCGCGCTCTTGCGGTTCAATCTTGAGCCAGCAATGACCGTATTGACCACGACCACCAGACTGACGGACAAATTTTCCTTCGCCTTCAGCCGCGGTCTTGAGCGCTTCCTTGTAGGAAACCTGTGGCTTACCAACGTTAGCTTCGACTTTAAATTCGCGCTTCATGCGATCGACGATGATGTCGAGGTGAAGTTCGCCCATACCGGCGATAAGCGTCTGAAGCGTTTCTTCGTCCGTGCGAACGCGGAAGGAAGGATCTTCTTCGGCAAGCTTCTGAAGAGCAACACCCATCTTTTCCTGATCCTGTTTCGTCTTTGGTTCAATGGCGATTTCGATCACCGGTTCTGGAATCGTGATGGATTCGAGAATAACTGGCTGCGATTCAGAGCAAAGCGTGTGACCCGTAAACGTTGATTTCAAACCAACGGCTGCGGCAATTTCACCAGCATACACGTGGTCGACTTCTTCACGCGCGTTGGAGTGCATGCGCACGATGCGTGAGATACGTTCGCGTTCGCCTGTCTTCGTATTCAAGACGTAGGAACCAGCGGCAA
>CAITMG010000057.1 GCA_903893445.1 Candidatus Uhrbacteria bacterium
GGTATCGCATCGATGGCAGTATGGTCGAAGTTGTTCGCTACCCGATTGAATTTCATGAAAAGCTCGTGTTTCGCATCAAGATCTTGTCGCGCATGCGAACGGATGAACACGCACAGGCGCAAGATGGCCGCTTCGATGTCTTAATCAACAATGTTCCGCTCAACCTGCGCGTTTCCATCTTACCGATTACGCATGGAGAAAATGTCGTCATGCGTTTGCTCTCGGAGAACTTTCAGCGCCTGCGCCTTGAAGACCTTGGTTTGCAGGAAGATGATTACGAAAAAGTGAAACGAGCGTCAGAGCTCCCACACGGGATGATCCTGGCCGCTGGTCCAACGGGATCTGGAAAAACAACGACACTCTACGCGGTCATTCACATTCTCAACCAGCCGGACATCAACTTGATGACCATTGAAGATCCGGTGGAATACAGCATCAAAGGCATCCGCCAAATCCAGGTCAATCCACGAACGAATCTCACGTTTGATGCCGGTCTTCGCTCCGTTGTTCGCCAAGATCCGGACGTGATCATGGTCGGAGAAATCCGCGATGCAGAAACGGCAAGCATCGCGATTAACGCGGCATTAACGGGTCACCTGCTTCTTTCCACGCTCCACGCTAACGACTCCGCGACCGTGTTCCCTCGTTTGTTTGAAATGAATATTGAACCGTTTCTCATCGCCTCATCTCTCAACGTCATCATCGCGCAACGCTTGCTCCGACATGTGTGCCCGCAATGCGTCACCAGTTACTTTGCCGAGGATGAAGAGCGCGAAGCGATTGAACGCGATCCAAAGCTTCTCAAGATCGTGCTCAAAAACGGTGGTGAAAAATCTCTCAAAAAAATTCGATTCTACAAAGGAAAAGGATGTCCGGTGTGTCATCACACGGGTTACGTTGGCCGATTGGGTGTGTTCGAGATCCTCGAGATCACCGAGGATATTCGCCCGATGATCATCAACAAAACCAATTCCGAAGAAATCCGCGAACGTGCGATTGCGCTGGGAATGCGCACCATGTTGGAGGACGGGGTCATGAAAGTCTTTCAAGGAAAAACAACCATTGCAGAAGTCATTCGCGCGACCAAATCATAGGTCGCGCTTTTGTATCCCTGGCTGGCACGTTATACTGGCCATGCCATGCCTACGATCCTCAATCCGTTTGCCAAGCGAATTTTTCAAAAAGAGCTTGTTGATTTTTTTAAAAATCTCGCGCTCATGTCAAAAAGTGGCATGCCGCTTGATGACTCATTGCAGGTACTTGCTGAGCAATCGAGCTCGGGCATGTTTAAAAAATTCCTCATCGAGATCAAAAAACAGATTGAGCAGGGCAGTTCGTTTTCCAACGCCCTTAAAGGCTATCGGACGGAAATCGGCGAACTCGTTATCAACATTGTTCGTGCCGGGGAAATCAACGGGACACTCGAAGACAACTTTCAATATCTTGCCGATATCTTGAACCGACAACGCGAGCTGACGCAAAAGATTCAATCTGCGTTGTTGTATCCTGAAATCGTTCTTGCGATGGCGTTTAGTGTCGGTGGCGGAATCTCCATCTACGTTTTGCCAAAGTTGATCCCGCTCTTTACGACACTCAACGTGAAGCTGCCGCTTGCCACGCAAATCCTGTTGTTCATCTCTCGCTTTTTGCAATCCAATGGGCCACTCGCGATGGTGGGCGTCGTCGTCATCGCGTTTTTCTTTTGGCTTCTTGGAAAGATCAACGCGGTGAAATGGGCGTACGATACGATCGCTCTGCGTGTGCCATTTTTTGGTCGTTTGAATAAAAATTATCAGCTTGCATTGTTTGCGCAATTATTTGGAACACTCTTTCGCAGTGGGTTAACAATCAAGGAAACGCTGTCCGTCACCGCCGAAGCGATGACCAACGTCCGCTATCGTAATACGTTGCTGACGGCGCAGAAACGTCTCACCTCGGGGATTCCACTTGGAAAGATTCTCTCTGCGCATCCGTATTATTTTCCGCGCAATGCCACGTCGATTATTGCGGTTGGTGAAGATAGTGGAAAATTAGACGAATCCCTTTCGTATCTGGCGACGTACTACGACAACGAGGTTGACGTCATGACCAAGCGACTCCCAACGATTATTGAGCCGCTCATGCTGCTTGCGATTGGTCTTATTGTGGCGTTTATTGCTATGGCGATCATTTCTCCGATTTATGAAATCACCAATGGCATTCAAGTTCGCCAATAAACCGGGGTTCACCTTATTCGAACTCCTCCTTGTGATGGCGGGCTCGGCCATTTTATTGGCGTTTACGCTTCCGATTGCCATTCGTTTTTATCAGGGTCAACTTGTTGATGACACTGCGCGAACATTGGTTGATACGCTTCGTCGTGCAAAGGCGAGTGCCATTGCGCAAAAAGACAGTCAGCCGCACGGCGTTAAGCTGAATACGGCATCGAGCACGTTTGTCCATTTTGAAGGCACAAGCTACGCGACACGGATCCCATCTGCGGATGAAACGATCGACTATCCGTCTTCCATGACGATTGCGAGCACGTCGACCGAAGTCACCTTTTCCGAACTCTACGGTACATCAACGATTAGTGATTTGTGGAGCGTGAATATCGATGGCGCCTCTTCCAAGATCAGCATCAGCCCGCAAGGCGTGATTGATTTGCAATAAACGACGGCGGTTTTTTAAAAAATGCTATACTCGATGCATGCGTTGTCATCTTCGAGCTGGGCAAAGTTTGATTGAAATCCTGATTGCGGTTGCGATCTTTGTCCTATCTGCCACGACAGTTGGCGTTTTGCTCATCGATGCATCACAAACAAGCTTGCGCGGATCCGGTGATATCGAAGCGCGACAATACGCGATTGAGGGACTTGAAGCGGCTCGCGCAATTCGCGATGTGAATTTTTCAAATGTCACGACCGGCACATACGGACTCGCATTGAGTAACGGCAGCTGGTCACTCAGCGGTACGAGCGACACGCAAGACGGATTCACGCGTTCGCTCACAATTACCGCGCCTGATGCGGATACACGATACGTCACATCCACGGTGACATGGACATCCAATAATCAAACCGAATCCACGGCCGTCTTCACGATTTTGACGGATTGGCCGGTGGCAACTGCGCAAACTAATTGGGCGACGGCGTATGTTGCGGCTACCACGACATTAACTGGAACGGCAAACATCACTGCCGCGTCCGTGAGTGGAACCTTTTTGTATCTTGGTCGCGCCAACAATGCCGCGTCACCGGAGTTTGTCATTATGGATATCTCAAGTTCGACGAATCCGGTTCAAAAAGGAACGTTTGAAATCGGCGCAAACGTCAACGATATCGCCATTAGTGCCAATGGACAGTTCGCATATCTTGCCACGGCGAATACGGGTGGCGAACTTCGTATTTTAAACATCGTGAACAGCACCAATCCAACGAGCTCGAGTACATTTAATCTTACAGGTAATGGCGCCATTAACGCGATTGCGGTTTCCGGAACAACCATCTTTGTTGCCAGAAGTATTAGCGGAGGCACCACAGATATTCAATCGATCAACGTTGCTAATCCGGCCGGGCCGATTGTTCTCGGTTCAAATACGGGCGGTGTTGGTGAAAATGACATCGCTCTTTCAACGACAGGTACTCGTTTTGCATTCCTCGCTAGCGCCAACACGAGCCAAGAGTTTCAAAGCGTCAACATTACGGCGCCAGGGACGCTCGTTGTTGGTGGTGGAATTAATATGGGCGGGACAAACCCGGGTTTAGCCATGGCCGTCTCGGGAACGACGGCGATGTATGGCATGACGTCTGGCGCTGGTCACAATGAGTTTTATACCGTCAATGTCGCAACACCAGCGAGTCCGGTCACCCAAGGAACGTTGATTTACGGCGCGAACGTGAACGATCTTCAGGTGGCGAATGGATATGTGTACGCAGCATCCGCATCTACGACCGCAGAGTTTTCCATCATCAATGCAACAAATCCACTTGCTCCAGCATTTGTCTCAAAGGTTGGCCTTTCCACAACAGCGAATCACGTTGCTGTCACATCGACAGCCGCGTATGTTGCGGAAAATAGCGGCATTTTGAACGTGATTGTTCCTGGACCATAATATGAAACGCGCATCTGGTTTTACCCTGGTCGAATTTCTTCTCTACATCGCCATTTCATCGATCTTGATTTTGGTCAGCACGACGTTGATCACGAACATGCTCAGTGGGAAGTCAAAACTCGAAGCGGTCTTTGAAGTCAGTCAAAATGGACGAGATGCCATGGAGCGCATGCGCCTCGCCATTCGTAATGCGAATAGCGTTTCCTTGCCAGCAGATGGCACAACCAGCACGATCCTCGTCCTTCAAATGCCGTTTACGTCTGCGAGTCCAACGATTTTCATGGTGCAAAATAATGTCATTGTGATGAAAGAGGGATCGAGTGCAAGCGCAACCTTGATGGCAAATGACGTGACCGTTCCCCTCCTTACTTTTCATAACTTTGGTGCCGCGAATACGCAGGACAATATTCGCATCAATGTAACGGTGAGCTCCACCAATCCAAACAACGATACGGACTATGCGTTTGGCCAAAGCTTTTATGGCAGTTCTGCGGTTCGACGAAAGCCGTAATATGATGATGAAACGATCTGGCTTTATCGCCCTTATCAGCATGATGATTATTTCCGCGGTCGCGACCGTGATTGCGGTCGGTCTGTTATTGCGTGCGATTGGCGAAAATCAAATGGCCGTCAATAACGACCTTGCTCAACGCGCACAGCTTGCTGCGACGTCTTGTGCTGAGTACGCACTCGGCCAACTCCGACAAAACAACGCGTATGCCGGAAATGCGACGCTCACGGTCGACTCCGGCGACACCTGCTACATTGGCGTTCCAGGAGGGAGCGGCAACACCAATCGAACGCTGGTCACAACAAGCACAATCCTTGACGTGACGCAGACCGAAAGCATTTCCATCACGCAGTTACGACCGCAATTACAAATCTCTTCCTGGCAAGATGTGATAAACTAGAGGCGCATGCCTCTTTTTTCCTTTTTCGGCGGTAAACCAAAAGCATTTGCGATTGATTTTTCCGATATCGCGTTACAACTTTTAGAAGTCAACGGCACCGGTCACAACGCGAGCGTCGTTTCGTATAAGCGTCTGGAAATCCCGGATGGGATTTTTGAACATGGCGTGATTAAAGATCAGGCAAAAGCCGTTGAGGTCATCCAAAAACTTGTTGCGAGCGCAACACCAAAACCACCCAATACACGCAATATTGTCGCAGAGCTCCCAGAGTCGTTAACGTTTCTCCATCATTTTTCCATCCCTGCCTCCACGGATAAACGTGATCTTTCCGAGGCTGTCCTTGAACAGGTCGCCGGATCCATGCCGTTTAATATCGATGAATACGCATGGGATTTTCAAATTTTAGAAAAAAACGGTGATTCGTACGAGGTTTTATTTGCCGCAGCGCGTGCCGATGTCGTTGCGACATATGAACAAACACTCGCGCTTGCTGGGCTTGAACTCCTCGCTCTTGAACCAGAGTCACTCTCCATTGCTCGCGCGCTCCTCCCACAAGCGCAGACAAAAAAATCATTGGTCGCGTTTATCGATATTGGCGGAAAAGACACAACGATTGTTTTTGCCGACACGATTGGCATTCGCCTCTCCATCACCCGACCAGAGGGTGGTCGATTTTTAACCGAGTCGATTGTCAAAAAATTGAAGATCAATGAAAAACTTGCGGAACAACGCAAATGTGCCAAAGGCCTTAAAGACAAAGCGTTGATCCCGGCGATCACAGACGTCCTTGAGCCGCTCATCGATGAGTTCAAACAAGCCCTGGCCTACGAACAACGCGTTCTCAACCTTCCACTTGGGAGCATTGTCCTTGCCGGTGGCGGGAGTCGACTCATTGGATTACCTGAATATCTTCACGAGGCACTCTCCGTTCCGGTTCAACTCGGAACATCGTCTATCGTCATTAAAAATGCAGACCCACAAGAGCTCATTACGATCTCTGGACTCGCAGAACGTGCACACTCCCTCTTGACCGGAATTAACTTTATTGTTCCGCCGACATAATCCGTGGTATCATTCCGCCATAAAAACCTATGCTTACCTCTCACGCCCCTTCCCGTACGGCACGCCGTGCGCGCGGTTTCACCCTTATCGAAGTCTTGCTCGTGATCGCGATCATCGCCATCCTTGCAGCGATTGTCATCATCGCTATTAACCCAGCACGTCAGATTTCCCAAGCCAACAACGCACAGCGTTCCGCAAATGTAACCACGATCTTGAATGCGATCGGTCAGTATGCGATCGATAACCGTGGGGCGTATCCAACGACGATTACGACAGCAACAACAACGATCTGTAATACGGGTGTTGCCTCATCAACGGCTTTCCCATGTGTTGATCTCTCCGTTCTTACCAACAACCAGATTTATCTCCCGACGCTTCCATCTGATCCGACCGGTCTCACGGTGACGTCAACGGGTTACTCGGTGATCAAGAGCGTTTCCACAAATCCACGCATTACGGTTCTTGCACCAAACGCAGAACTTAGCGCAACGATTTCCGTCACACGCTAATACTCGTTTATAAAAAGAACCGGCAGGCACGTTTCGCAGAGGGGTACCAAACTCTGCTCAACATGCCTGCCGGTTCTTTTTTTTGTATTTGATTTATTTATCCGTGCTATACTTTGTGTAACCTTCTATGAAAAAATCATCCGGCTTCACCCTTATTGAAGTCCTTCTCGTTATTGCGATTATCGCCATCTTGGCTTCGATCGTGATTATCGCCATTAATCCGGCACGTCAGATCGCTCAAGCCAATAACGCACAGCGTTCCGCAAATGTAACCACGATCTTGAATGCGATCGGCCAGTATGCGATCGATAACCGCGGAACATATCCATCTGGTTTAACGGCCACGGCGACGGTCATTTGTTCCACAGGTGCCGCGACATCGGGGTGTGCTGACCTTTCTGCGCTCACCAATGGACAGCTCTATATTTCGTCCATGCCATACGATCCGTTTAGTCCAAATACGACCACCACGTGGTACTTTGTCTCCAAGAGCACCTCAACAAATCCACGCATTACCGTGACGGCACCAACCGCAGAACTCGGTGCGACCATCAGCGTTTCACGGTAGTGTGATATACTCCGGCCAACAACCACTTCTATGAAAAAAACAAAATCTGGTTTCACCCTTATCGAAGTCTTGCTCGTGATTGCGATCATCGCCATCCTTGCCGCGATCGTCATCATCGCTATTAACCCAGCGCGTCAGATCTCGCAGGCGAACAACGCACAGCGTTCCGCGAACGTGACCACGATCTTGAATGCGATCGGCCAGTATGCGATCGATAACCGTGGGGTCTATCCAGCAGGGATTACTGCCACGTCAACGCCAATCTGCTCAACGGGCGTTACCTCAACGAGCTGTATTGATCTCGCCGTGCTTACGACAAACCAGATCTATCTTCCAACGCTTCCGTCCGATCCGCTCAGCCCAAACACGACATCAACCTGGTACTTTGTCTCAAAGAGCACATCGACCAACCCACGCGTGACGGTGACGGCTCCGATGGCCGAACTCAGCGCGACGATCTCGGTTACCCGCTAATTTTCCTCAAATATCAAAAACGCTCCGATGTTTCTCGGAGCGTTTTCTTTTCAAAATAATTAATCGGCGTATAATGGGAAAAAATGATTCTTTATGAAAAAAAATTCCGGCTTTACGCTCATTGAAGTCTTGCTCGTCATCGCGGTTATCGCTATTCTTGCCGCTATTGTCATTATTGCGATTAATCCGGCACGCCAAATCGCTCAGGCAAATAATGCCCAACGCGCTGCAAACGTGAACACAATTCTCAATGCGCTTGGCCAATACGCGATTAATAATCGTGGTGTCTATCCGGCTTCCGTCACATCTACCGCGACACCAATTTGCTCCATGGGGACTTCAACATCTGGATGCATCGATCTCTCTGCGCTCACCAATAATCAAATCTACCTGCCTGATATCCCGGCAGATCCGCTCAGCCCAGATACATCATCCACGTGGTACTACGTCATCAAGAGCACCAGCACCAATCCACGCATCACGGTTTCGGCTCCAGCCGCGGAACTCGGTGCAACCATTTCCGTCACACGCTAAACTCCGTTCTATAAAAAAACTCCCCCGATGGTCATCGGGGGAGTTTTTTATCTATTTCTTTTGATATTCCGCCTTGAGGAGTGGGTTCACCTTTTCCCACGGAATTGTGATCTCTTGCGGGCCTGCGACGTATGCCGCGACTTGGTATGGCGGGAAGAGCACCACCAATCCATCCGCGGTTAAATGCGAAAATTGATAGTTTGATTGCGTTGGATCTGTGCCGCCGGCCATCCAATCTGGATCCGTGACTTCGAGCATGTCGGTGTTCTTTTTGAGTTCTGCGCGCGTCCATGTCGCCAGTAACTGAAGCGATGAAGATGCATCCGTAAAAAGATCAGACACGAGAATTTCTTTTTTTAATGACGGGTCAAACAGGACATTTTCATAATACGCGTTTGGATGTGCGCCGCCCGTATCCTGACTTCCGTCTAAAAAAACGTTAATCAGCCGCGGAGATTGATATGTGACGCCGCCGCCAAGATCCAGACTCCATGCAGCACTCGTCATCATCCCTTCTTTGACGGCATTCGCATTATCCGTTCGCATTTGGGCAACCTGATCGCGGATGTTTTTTTCATACACGATTTGGTTAAACTGTTTTTGCATGGCTGCGTCCGCGGCACCGGACATTTGCGGGTAGGTAATATCAAATGCCAGCGTCTTTCCATCTTCCTTGATCGTCTGATCAACAAAGGTGAACGCGCCAACCTGTGCGGTGCTCGTTGTCGTTGTGACAGCGGTTGTCGTTGTTGCCGGTTGAGTGACGGGTGGCGAAACCGGTGTCGTCGTTGAAACAGGCGTCTGCACCGGAATAACGGTATTTCCAACAATGGGTCGGGTGACGTCGGATGACGTCGGCGAACATCCGGCTGCGAATAAGAGCAGCATTGGGGCAGCAAAAAGGAGTTTACGTGACATATAGATGCATCATAGACAGTCTACAAAAAAAATACGAGCCCATGGGCTCGTTAGGAAGATTTGATGGCGTTGCGACACGTCGTCACCGCGTTGCAGAGATACGTCTCGGCCAGGTCCCAATCAATGGGGTCCATGGATTTGCCGCTTCGGCGCAATCGACCCTGGGCATCGAAGCTTGTCTGTGGAAACTCATCGAGAATCGACGTCATGACGTGCATCGTCTCTGGACCCAAGCCGCCCGCAACAGCGAGACTGAGCATCGGAAACGCTTTTGCCATCAGCCGCATATGCGGGAGCGCCTTTGCTGGATCCAGCAGAATGCCAGAACCCATGCTCCGATCGAGCAGAACGGCGTCAATGGTGTCGACATACGTCTCAAGGCGTCGAGCGATGTCCTCGGGCCGATCTGCGGCTTCAGCGAAGCATTGGCGACCGATCTGAAGGATAATTGAGACATCTCGTTGCGTTTCACGATATGCGCGGATCACCTGCACGTCTGGCCAGTGCATATCGAGCTGAATCGCCTGCATCTTTCGACCACCGTAGGCCGATGCCATGCGCAGACACTGATCAAAATGAACTTCGGAAAAATCCGCATAGTGCAGGACATTGAAGATCGCCATAGCGTCATCCGTAAAGATATCCGCAATCTCCTCGTTTCGAGGGAATGCGGTCGTCCAGGTTGTCGGCAGTCCACAGAGCGTCTTTCGACTCATCATGACTCCGACGGCCATGCGCCGCCCCATCGCGACACCGCCGGCACGGAGAAAGACGTCTCGCATGGCATGGACCCGGTGACAATTCATGAAATCCGTGATACCGATATAGCTAGGAATCATCCTGCTCCCCCATTTGGTGAAAGATCCAACTCCAGACTACGACTTTCGGCGGTGGTGTCAAGAACAACTTTTCCTTGTTTGCCCTGCAGGTTTCACCTACAATCCTTTTAGCGCCATGCGACATACCGTCAGCATCTCGGACATTCATTTGTCCCAATTTGAGCCCTCAGACGGGCTCTGGATGCGGTACCGTCAAGAACGCTACCAACCAGATGCACAGCTCATTGCGATGCTCGCCGCACTCCGCGAACGCGTTCGCGGCGATGAGCTCACCCTGATCCTCAACGGCGATATTTTTGATTTTGATCTGCCGAGCATGCAAAACGGGTTTGCGTATTTTCCGAATGCCGAACGAACGGCACGCATTGCTGTTCCGATCATCACCAACATCCTTCGTGATCACGCTGCCCTCCTCCACGCCATCGGTCGTCTCCTTGTGGACGGGCACCGGATTGTTTTTATTACGGGAAACCATGATGCCGAGATGACGCTTCCGGGGGTACGAGCTGTTATCCGCGAAACGCTCCTCCAAGCCGCGATCGATGAAGGCGCATCAAAAAGCGATCCAAGGCTTGCGACGCGGATTGTTTTTCGCGGGTGGTTTTATCTCGATCGCGATCGCATGCTGTTTGAGCACGGACATCAATACGATGAGTTGAACTGCCAACGAACGATCATGCATCCGTATGCGCAAAACTCGGATAACATCGCGCCAACGTTTGGTTCGCTCGTGTCGCGTTTTTTTGCGACACGCATGGGGTATTTTAATCCAAACGTTGATGCATCTTACTTGCTCTCCGCATACGGATATCTCAAGCACTGGGTTCGCTACTATCTCTTTAGCAGTCAC
>CAITMG010000058.1 GCA_903893445.1 Candidatus Uhrbacteria bacterium
AGCGCCAACAAAAAGGCAATGAGCCACGCAAAAAAAACCAATGGTTGCTGAAAAAGCAGTGAGAACATAAAGGGTATCAGCCAGCTGAGCTGGCCTCTTGCTTATCTTACAGGATTCGTGTATTGTTCCGCCATCCTACTGATATGTCACGCATCGATCAACTGACCGGCAAGCGCGCAAAAGTTGTCAACTCGCGCAGTCATTCCAACATTGCCACAAAGCGCAAACAGGAAGTCAATCTTCAGAGCGTCCGTCTTGGCGGCGTCAAAGTCCGTGTTTCCGCACGAACATTAAAGACGTTGCGCAAGATCGGCAAGCAGCTCCGCGGAGAACTTCCAACGCTCAAGCAAAAAAAGGCAACACGACGCATCGAGCGCGCCGCCGCTGCAAAAACCGCCAAAAAAGCGTAATTGCTCCAACGCCATAAAAAAAACGACCTGCACAACGGGTCGTTTTTCTGTCCACAGCTTGCCAACGAGCTGATATTTCGATATCACCACAACGTCAGTAAACGCTCTTTTTTTCTCCTCGCATAGGAGATGTGATGGATCTTCGTAGCCTCTTTCGTGCGCAACCGACCCACCCGGTGCGGTCGCACAAAAAGCTCAACCCCGTGATTGGTCCCTGTCGGTATTGTGAAAAACCCGTGACAAAACTCGGCGGGTCGATTGATAGTGACCAACTCGCCAGACACACCACGTGCTGGAAAGTTATCTGCTGGTCGCAAACGCGATCCGTCCTTGTTACGGAGAACTTTCTCGGTATCGTGACGTATCTCGCAACCCACCTCGGTCCATCGGATCGCAACGCTCTGCGACCGATCGTCCAAAGCATCCCGCAACAACCGAGCTGGGCAAACATCATCGCATTTCTCCGGCTCGTCATCCCGCTCGTCCAAACGAGCTCCCTCCCCGAGGCAAAACGGACAGCGCTCATCGCGCATCTCAACGCCTACCGCAGCCGCCTTCTCAAGTCCGGCCTGCATCCACTCTAACCCACGATTCCCGTGGGTTTTTTCCTCTACGGATTGACAAAATCGCAAAAACATGACAGAGTGCAATATCCATTCCTCACCACTCAAGCCAAGGAGGGACCAGTGGAAACGATGACGCTCAAACAGCGACTTCACGAATGGCTCTCGTTCCTCGACTGGTTCAGCGAAGCGGAAGAGCGCGGTCGTGTCATCAAGACCGCCCAGCTCGGTCGCGAGCTCGACTACACCGCGCAGATCTCCCCTGCCTGCTACGCCGCATGGATCACGGAGCTCAAAGCGCTCTCACCCGCGGATCGCAAGCGCTACCGCGCCTGCTTCCTCATCCCGATCATCGAGCGCATCACGCCCATTGCCGCGAACGATCTCAAGATCACGCCGGCCATGCGCGAAGACGCCGTTCGACGACTCGGCACGATCAAGGACGAGCTCGCACAGATCACGCGCAAAAGCTCGTAGCGCATCACCTCAACCAAAAACACCAAGCGATGTCGCAAGGTGTTCTTTTTTTACGCGCGAAAATTATTGAGACAATTTTTCGGAAATCTCAACCTTTCGTTTCAATAACGCAATCTGTTCGTTTTCCAAATCAGAAATGTAGCTCTGATCGATTCCCACAGCACCTTCGGCGACAGAACCAACCTTCTTTGCACCGCCAAATCCAAGACGCTGATCATCAACTATATTCTGCTGCTTTTGAAGATTCTGCTTGGCGTTTTCCATCTCTTCATTGATTTTTGCTTCACGTTGTCGAAGTGCCGCCAATTCCTCTTTCAAGCTCTGGCGTTCTGCCGCCTTTGCCTCCTGCTCCTTCATGGCGTCTGGCTTTTCAACCATGCGGCGATCAATCAAATCATCCGCGCTCTTGATAGATTCACTGCGAGCAATCGCACTCTCTGGCGTCGGCAACGTCGCGATCAATTCCTTATCAATCGAATCCACCTGCTTTTGCAACTCTTTGATTTTCGCCGGAATGCCTCCGCCGAAATTGTTTTTCTTAAAATCCGTCAGATCCTTCATCAACGCCTCGCGCTTGCTCAACAACGCCGCTCGAGCTTCGTTCACCGGAGCCATTTCTTTTGGCGCTGCGGCTTTTGTGTCTTTCGATTTTCCAAAGCCCAATTTATCTAAAAATCCCATAGGATGTGTAAAAATGTGAGTTAATGAATATCAAAAGGGTGTCATTTTTTGACGCTTTTTGCAATTGCTTGATGCAATCCTTTGTCAAAAATCGACGGAACAATACGTTCTGCGGTCGGTTTTTTAATGAAAGATGCCAAGGCATGCGCCGCACGAAGCTTCACCGCATCCGTCACCTTATTTACTTTTTTATCTAACATCCCGCGAAACAATCCCGGATACACCAATGC
>CAITMG010000059.1 GCA_903893445.1 Candidatus Uhrbacteria bacterium
CGCACCGTACTCTTTGTTAATAACAGTTGTACTTTAATTTGTTCAATCATCTGCTATAATGTACACGTGGCTCAAAAGCTGTCGTTTGGGCAAATGGGAAAGCGGGCAAAAGCGGTCGCCGTAATTTTCGCGATCGCTTTTTTTAGTACGCCACTCATTGCATCGGCACAACTTTCCGGAGGCGCGACAAATGTTGGGACGGTGGCAACAGCGGCGGGTGTCGCTGGCGGCTCCGATCTTCTCACGATCATCGGTCGCATCATTAATGTCTTTCTCGGATTCCTCGGCGTCATCTTTTTGGTGTTGATGCTGTACGCGGGTTTTCAGTGGATGACCTCTGCGGGGGATGCGAAAAAAGTTGAGAGCGCAAAAACAACCATTCGCAATGCCGTGATCGGTTTGTTTATCGTCGCATCCGCATTCGCGATTACCAACTTTATTTTTGGCATGCTCGCAGGGGCAACGGGTGATCTTGGTGGTGGAAGCTCGACCGCAGGTGGTCCGGGCATTGGCGGGTTGCGTGGTTCTGCTGGGGCGCTGGGCGATACGATTGAAATGCATTTGCCGGCACGAAACGCGACAGGCGTCCCGCGAAACACGTCGATTATCATCACGTTTAAAAAGCCAATCGATCCAAGCACGATGATTCAGGATTGGACGCCGGCAACTAGTGGAACAGCGATGTCGCTCAAGTCGGATTTTATCAAGATTTATCAAACAAAATTGGGTGAATCCGCTGAATTGACACCAGCGCAAGCACGCGTGTGGTACACGTCGGATTTAAAGACATTCAAAATTAAACCGGTTGATCTCTTGGGGAGCGCGACAAACGCAACGGCATACACGGTCAGCTTAAAGGGTGGTTTAGGCGGTATTAAAAAGATGGACGGATCTGCGGCGCTTGGGAGTACCGGATATGTCTGGACGTTCGAAGTTTCGACTGTTGTTGATCTGACTCCGCCAAAAGTCGTCTTCGTGTCACCGATCGCGTTGGGGAGCTATGCAAAGAACGTCGTGATTCAAATGGTCTTTAATGAAGCGATTGATCCAACGACAGCATCTGGACGAACGCCAAATATCGAGGTTCGTGCCAGTGATCCGGGTTCGCCAACGTCCGTCGTTGTGCCTGGAGAGTTTCGTATTTCCAATCAATATCAAACCGTTGAGTTCATTCCGGATTTATCATGTGGTCAAAACACGTGTGGCAGACAGGTGTTTTGTCTTCCGGGGTTAAAGAATATTCAAGTCATCGCTAGCGCCGCAACACTTGATCCAAAATCCACACCGCCGCAAGCGCAGCTCACGAGCAGTGGGTACAACGGGCTCGTTGATCTTGCTGGCAATTCCTTGGATGGAAATGGTGATGGGATCGGTCAGGGTCCGCTCGGTGATAACTATTCCTGGACATTTGGAACATCGGATTTGATTCACATCGCTCCGCCACAAATCATTGAAACGACACCAGGGAGCGCGCCAGGCACAAATGACAATGTCCCGCTCGATCAGCCAGTCAAAGCCGTCTTCGATTCCTTGCTCCAATCATCAACCGTCAACACCGATAACGTCATCCTTGAGCCAAAAGGCCCAAGTGAAACAAATCCAGATACGTTTTGGTGGACGACGAGTGTCAACCTGTTGACCGCATCCGGTGCAGATTTCTCTACCGCTGGTCCATCAGACGTTGCGACAAAGGCTGCTCTGATTATTTCCCATCGTCCATATCTTGCATCCGGGACACTGCCGATTCCTCAAAATTATTACAACCCACACATTACATCCGGCGTTCAAGATCAGTATCAAAACTGTTTTAATCCGGCAAAGGCATGTGCGACGGGGGATGGTGGTCCAAATTGTTGCAATGGTGTCGGATCCAATACAGCCTGTGTCTTTAAGTAAAACATGATGCGTCGATTCTTCTTCTCTCTCTGGTTCGGGATCTCGGTTGTTGCCGGGATCTTTGGCGGTCTGGTGACTCCAGCGCCTGTTTCGGCGCAGGTTCAAACCGGGTTGCAACAAGTCGGCTCGACGATCAATCTTCCAAGCACGGATCCGCGCGTGATTGCGACAAACATTATCAATGTTTCGTTGGGATTGATCGGGATTATCTTGGTGACACTGATGTTGTACGCGGGTTTTTTGTGGATGACATCGGGTGGTGCGGCAGATAAAACAGCAGCCGCAAAAAAAATCATTACAAATTCCATTATCGGTTTGGTGATTGTGCTCTCCGCGTGGGCGATTACACGTTTTGTGATCGATCGCCTTCTTTCTGCGACACAAGGCGACAGCGGCGTTGTCTCATCAAGCGGCGGTGGAGGCGGTTTGGGTGGCGGATTTGCTGGCGGTGGTGGCGCGGATCCGTTCCGAGCAAAATCCATTCAACCAGCGGGAAAAGTCTCCATTCGCAATGTCGAAGTAAAAATCGTCTTTAATAAAGCAGCTGATTTGGCGAGCGCCGCATCCATCACCGTGATGAAGAGCGGTGGTTCCGCGGTTCCGGGGACGGTTGAGATCAACGGATCGGTTGCAACGTTTGCGCCATCCGCGGCATGTCCGGCGCCAAACGCGGATCGCAAGTGTTTTGATCCAGACACCGATTACATCGTAAAGATTGCGGGCACACTCAAGTCTGTTTCCGGTCAAACGATTTCCTGTTCCGGATTTGGAGCCGTGTGTGATGGTGCGTTTCATAGCGGGACCGTGGTTGATACACAGCCGCCGGTCGTGAGCTATAGCTTCCCAACGGATGGCATGTCCATTAGCGCAAATGCACTGACTCACTTGGTCGCAAATGCGTCAGATGATGCGGGTGTCACGACCATTGAGTTTTTTGATGGATCAAATTCGTTGTTTGTGGATGCTCCAACCGCATCTTCAACGCCATTAAGCTTTTTAGCGCATGCAGATTGGATGACGACAGGTGCATCGTTAGGATCTCATACGTTGGCCGTATTAGCGCATGATGTTGATACAAATATCTCGGCCCGCGCCACCGTCAACGTGATTGTTCGCGCAGAGCATTGTTTTAACGGCAAAATGGATGCGCCAGGTGAAACCGGCATTGATTGCGGTGGCGATTCATCAAGCCCGGAATATTGCGGCGCTTGTGCGGGTGGAAGCTGTAAGGTGAATGCGGATTGTTCATCTGGATTCTGTTCAGCGGGTAAGTGTGTTGTGCAACCAGTTATTAGCTCGGCATCGCCATTGGATGGAAAGGCCGGAACATTCGTTACCTTAAAAGGAACAAATTTTGGATATACGAATGGAACAGTGACGTTCCTCGGTGCCCCTGGCGCTGGTGATGATGTCGTAGCAACCGTGCCAGCAGCGTGTTCCGCAGCTGGGGTAAACACATGGTCAAATTCCGAAGTGACAGTCGAGGTGCCGGTTGGTGCCGCGTCTGGTCCGATTGAAATCAAAAACAGCTCAAGCGGTCTTGCCGATCAAACAAGCGACTCCAATGGGCCAAAGATCCCAGACTTTGTCGTCAATGGAAACTCATATCCGGGTTTATGTGGTCTTGTCCCAAGTGAAGGAACGGTGAGCTCCTATGTTGATGCGATCGGTCAGGGATTTGGAACCGCCGGAACCGTCACGTTCCAAATCGCAGGGAAGACAACACCTGTCTCGTCGGTTGATTCGTGGTCAGATGGTCGCATCCATATGCGCGTGCCAGTGGTTGATATCGGGACACAAAATGTCACCGTTCAGTCTTCCTCAAAGTTGAGCAACGGCGTTGATTTTACCGTTTTAGATAAAACAGCAAGCGCTGTTCCAACATTAGCGGCCATTGATCCGGTCGAAGGTCCACCATTGCAGTATGTGACGCTCACAGGTGCGAATTTTGGAGCATCCATTGGCAAGGTTGTCTTTACATCTACGGCTGGTGGTGGTGATGCGATCGGTGATACGTCCTTCCCATCAACATGTGCGGATGGTTTTTGGCGCGATGATCGCATTGTGGTCAAAGTCCCGACCGTGTATACCGGCAAGGGAAAGATTGATGACGGTAAATTTACCGTGAAAGTTGTTCGTGCCGATGGGAGCACGACAGGTCCAGTTGATTTTACGGTCAACAGCACGCTCAAAGTCACGCCAGGAATTTGTTCGATCGTTCCGAGCGTTGGCCCATTGGGCACAGTTGTAAAGATTTTTGGCGATCAGTTTGGCACAGAGACGCCGCTCGTGACGTTTTATCTCAACAAAGCTGCTGACGTAAAATCAAACACGTCACAGGAGGTAGATACGTCCGTTCCAAATAGTCCGCCAAATGTCGCGCTCACAGGTCCAGTGCAATTGCGTGTCGGTGGAGTGCTGTCGAATAAAGTGAATTTTCAAGTTCGAAACTGTAACGAATCACCAGATATTTGCGCGACAGGTGAACAATGTTGTCCGACGGGCGAATGTCAAAAAGCCGGTGGATCCTGTGGCGTTAAAGCGCTTGCAACCGAATACGCGTGGCAGACGTCTACGGGAATCATTCCTGTTGCGCCGCGCGTTATTGAGGAGTGTGCCGGAGCCACATCTTCGAGCCCAGCATTAGCACCGTCCCCATCGCCATGGCTGAATCGTGCGGGTGGTGATGCGGTTGCGATTAATAACATGGTGACGATGCGATTCTCTCGGCAGATTGCATCCGAATCATTGCGAAGCGGTAACTTCCTTTTCTATAAATGTATTGCCGGTGGGGGAAATGATTGTGCAAAACAAGAAGCCGTTCCATATCTATTAACATCCACGGATGAGGCGAACGGTCAGACGTTAGTGAAGATGCAGCCAACCGCCGTGTTGACGACAAGCACCTTGTACGAAGTTCGTGTTGTTCAAAAAGTTCATGCATCTGGTGTTGGCGCTGCGCCGATGGATGTCATGAAGAGTTGTCCAACCGGTCCAGGTGGGGAAACGTATGGATATTGCTTCCGATTTAAGACGCGTGGGACAAGCGACTTTGATAAAATCGGTTCCGTTCTTGTCGCTCCGTCATTGTTTACGATGAAGTCGCAAGATGAAAAAGAAACGTATACCGCACTCCCGGTAGATGCGGCGGATTCGTGTATTGTCTTAAATTGCTCGCTCTATTCCTGGGATTGGTATACGGGGACACCGGCATCAAAGGGTTCTGATGGTCGTGCCGTCTTAGGTTCCACAGGTGGACCTGGTGTTTGTGACAATATTGTGACCGGCAAGAGCGAAACATCAAGCGTTCCAGTGAATATCAATGCGGAAGTCAGCGGAACCGGTCCGTCAGGATATGGAAAATTGTTTGTAAACTTTGTGCCACCGCACGTGACAACGTATTTCCCAAATTGTCAGTTTGCGTGCAGTAACGATCTGCTGTGGGCAGAGTTTAGCAACGAATTAGATCCAGTGACGGCAACCAATAATAAGAATATCGAAATCCGTCAGTGTAAAAATGCGAATTGTAATATCGATGAACTTTCTCCAGCGCTCGTCTTACGCAAAGATGCATTGACGCTCGTTCCGAATGCGGATGGGGAAGCTGGTCGCCGACTCGAGATCAGCCAAAAAACAGACACGGGCGTATATCAGCTTGTTTCCGGTGCCTACTATCGTGTGTTGTTGATTTCCGATCCTACGGTCTCAGGGAGTATCGTTGGGAAAAATGGTCTTCCGTTGGATGGTCGAAACGATCCACGCGGCTTTCAATGGGTCTTCCGGGTGAAGACAGATGTCGATGCAACGTGTGCCGTTGATCGCGTTGATGTCTTGCCAAAGGAAAAATACGAAACAAAAGTTGGTGCGCGTCAGCAATTCTCTGCGACCGCGTTTGGTAAGCCGGACGAATGTAGCGCGGATGGTCAGACAATCGATCCGATCTCGCCAGTGTCGTGGACGTCTGGAGATACAAACGTCGCAGATTTTCAACTCGTCAATGGAAAATTAGTGGATACGGGCGCCAAGCTCCCAGCGGGGTGCAGCGCATCATGTCTCGCGACAGGTGCATCAGTCGTCTATGGAAAAGCTGCTGCATGTGGGAATGGGGTGATTGAAACAACAGATTCCACCTGGTGTGCAAAATTAAATTTGACCGGAATGGGAATCAGTGGCGCAAAATGCCAGACATTGCCAGTCGGTTCATCAGCGGGTGAAGAATGTGAACCATCCATTTTTGGAGCAGATAAATGCGATCCAAACACGTGTCTTTTCCTTCCAGTGAAAAAAGTGACGGATGGGGGAAGCTGTGGCGATGGCGTGGTTGATATTGCAAAGGGCGAAGCGTGTGATTACGGTTTGCGCTGTACAGGTATGTCGGCAACATCAACGTTGGCGAACGGATCTCCGTGCATGACGACGCCGGACAAAACGGCGTGCGCGGCCGCAGGTGGGACATGTGGTGTGATCGCCTTCCGTGGATGTACGGATCAGTGTCGTCATCTCGGTTCCGCATCCGTAAAGGGATCCGTATGTGGCAATAGCTCCATTGATGATGGTGAGGATTGTGATTACGGAAACACGACGGGTGGAAACGGATGCAGTGCGCAGTGTTTGCATGAAGGGTCGTTGCCTTCAAAGGTCATCTCGTCTCAGTGTGGAAACGGTATTCTTGAACCGGGCGAAGTATGCGAACGTCCAATTTTAGCGGGCGGGGCCCTTGGTCCGTTCCCAGTTGGTTGTGACCAAAAGACGTGTCTCCATACAGGTACGATCACGTGTCTCAACGCAAAAGATCCAAATTGTTGTGGAAACCACGTGATTGATTCCGGTGAAGACTGTGATGGCGGCGATGGGTGCAGCACGTCTTGTTTATTCATGGGTTCATCAATCAATTACAACGACGCAACAGGGAAGATTGATCCAAGCTTCTGCGGAAACGGTGTGCTTGAACGTGGCGAACAATGTGAGGCTGGTGCACCGTCAAATGGTGTGGCTGCAAAGATCGGCTATGTTGGTTCAACGCCAACGCCGCTCGCAACCCCATCAATCGCGATTGCATTGGATGCATTTAAGACGCCGATCAATTCCACACCCGTGGGTGATGCGTCACAGTTAGCGTATGTAGTCGGGAAAGCGATTCCAGATGCATCCGGTGTCATGAAGACGGATATCAGCATCAATCTCGAAGGGAAGGTTGGAAAAGCCGTGTATGGATTGCAGTGTGGTTTACAAAGCGAATCTTCGTGCGAATTGGGATATGGATTAGATAAATACGGGTGCTGTCGCGAACGACCAGAGGTCGTGAAAAAGACGCCAGCTCCAGGTCAACCAGATGTTTGCCGCAACGTTCAAATCCAAGCGGATTTTAACGTCGTCATGGATCAACCGAGCACAACCGCAAACTTCCAGGTCTCCGAAGCTGCGCCAACGATCACGTCAAACTGTCCACCAGGAACAACGCAGGCATTGGTTGAAGCAACATACGGACCAGGTCTCAAGGAGTGGTTGCGCAAAACATGGGATCATTTTATTGCACTCTTTACAGGTCATCCGGCGTACGCGCAAAAGTGGTGCGTGGGAAATGTGACCGGACAATTGATGCCGGTTGATGGGACGACCTCAACAAAACGTTTCGCATATCAACTTGATCACGCGCTGGCAAGCAACACGCTCTATCGTATTCGGTTTATCGGTGATACAGCCGTGGCGAACAATGCAACGGCAGCGCAGTCCGCTGGTTTAACGTCAGTATTTGGTGTGCACCAGGAAAATGATCTCAATGACACGGGGAAGTTGTCCTGGACATTCTCGACCGGAGCAAAGATTTGTAACGTGAATGTCGTTTCGATTTTGGATGTGACGCCAGATCTCGCAACAGGAAATCCGCATCCGTATTTATACCTCAATGCCGGTCATCAGCCAGAGACGCGCGAGTTTGCGGCAGAGGCGCGCTATATGCAGGGTGGGGTTGCCGTTGCCTTGAGTACAACGGCAGAATATTCCTGGAATTGGGGCGCATGGTCATCAAACGCGACAAAGATCGTCGAGGATCCAGTGACATTGACGGTCCCAACGTTTGCATCAGCAACATCAAAGAATGAAAACGGAAATGCCATTTTGTCGGTTGGGATTCAGGTGGCAAGTGATACGGTCAGTATCCCGCCAACAACAAATAGCGTGATTCGTGGTGTGGCCCCAGTGTCTGTTCTCGCCTGTCAAAATCCATGGCCGTCAGACTCCGCGCCATTTCGTGATGCGGTTGATTCAAAGAACTTCCATGCAGGCGAGCCGTTTGCGGGCGGGCCATTCTACAACTTCTCCACAATGTATTGCCGCGACCCACGCACGGGTGACGCAACATCATCGGACATGTTGTTGCCAGAGTTGACCATTAATCAGGTGACATCCACCGCGATCGATAACGTGCAGGGGATTTTGCGCCAGTATTTGTTTAGCTACCCAACGGATGATCGTATTCCAGGGCTGTATAAAGGACTGGGCTTGCAGCAGGACGGTATTGGTATTCGCATCCTTTCAAATCCACAACATCTTTCACCGGAAGAGTGGTATGCCTCCCGGGGCTTTAAGGGAACGCCGACCGCAACAACGGTGGATGGCTATCCAGCGGTGCAGGATGGAACGACGATCTACGTCGCCGCCGTGAATCGTCCGGTTGGTGGCGGGAGCATCTATTCCAATATCTATCTCATCTCATACAACCAAGGTGCACTGCCAGTGACGGAACAGATCTACAAGCAGATGGTGCAGTACCTCGCGTTTAACGTGAACACAGAGTTTACCGATCAGAGCAATGTCTGTGTCACGCCAGACGGGTTCACGTTTGTTGAGGCAAAGGTGAATGGTGGCAAACCGATCTCTTGTACGGCAGATTACGAATGTCTGGCATACGCGGGGTACAACTCGTCCTTGCACTGCGATAGTACAAAATGGAAGTTGATCCGCGATACAATTCGGTTGCAGGATTTTCAAAAGATGACGACCACGTTGGACACAAAACGTGACTCACAGGGCAAGTATCCGCAACTCCTTTCCGGAACATTCCTCCAAAATCAGACCAATTCCATCTGGTCCTCATGGGGCAAAGAGCTCGGTGGTTTGCCATCCGATCCAATCAACCGCTTCTTAACGTGTGGCCAATGTTCGTTGACGCATGCGCCGTGTCAGTCAGATGCAAGTTGTTCCGATGCGCCAGGTCAGACCTGTCAGGGCGGCAGCTATAAGATGGATCCGGTCACAAAACAATACGCATGGACAGCAAGTGATAAGATTGACCCAGCGAGTTGCTGGAATCAAGACGCGCATAGCTATATCTGTCCAAATATTCCAGATGCGGGTGCGTATGGAAAATCGCGTCTCTATACGTATCAGTCGTTTAATGGCGGATTACGATACGTGCTTGGTTCGGAGTTTGAAGTCCCACCAAATCCAGGTCCGGCTTCTGCCTCTTTGGGGCATTGGTGGAGTCCGCCACTCGCACAGGCCGTGTATCGCTGTAACAAGGATGTGGCTGGCGCAGGTGGAAAAAATTGTACAAAACCAGATGGTTCCGGTGGTGATGATCGACTTTGCCGTCCATGTCCTAACGGGATCTGTGACAAGTGTCAGAGCGGTGTTTCTGTCGGTGAATTCTGCTCATCATCAAGTGATTGCGGCGGCGCCGTTTGTTCCGGTGATGCAGCAATCCCGGTGGTGACAGGTTCATGTCAGCAGACGGGCGGCACGCTCCAGTTCCGAGATGTCTGTAATAACGATGTCGTTGGTGATTCCGGTTTGTGTGGAGACGGTATTTTAAACGCCATTCGCGGCGAGACCTGTGAAGCAGGATATACGCAATCCGTGGCGTGTCATCTTCCGGATGGAACGCCGGGTCATCGTCAACAGATCTGCGACATGGCATCTTGCACGAAGTATATTGATGATCCGGCGCATTCCGCTTGCGTGGCTGATGCGGTTTGTGGAAACGGTCGTATCGATAAGCGCTGTGAAAAAACATCTCCATCGCCAGGCGCAGCCTGCTCGACAGATGCAGAATGTGGTGGCGCAACAGGATCTTGCGCGTATGAAAAATGTGATGACGGATCCCAAAATGGAAAATATGGTCGATGTAACGTCACATGTGATGGATTTGGTGGATACTGTGGCGACAACATGATTGAACCGGGCGAGATATGTGATCTTGGCGCAGCAAATGGAACATACGGCAGCCTGTGTGGATCTGATTGTCATGGCGTTGGTCCCTTCTGCGGCGACGCAACGGTCAACGGATCCGAAGAGTGTGACGGCGGAACGGATACATCAAAGAATGCCGTCTGCTCGGCAGGATTAACGGGAAAGATTTGTACGCAAGATTCAGATTGCACAAGTGGAACAACGGCAGGGAAGTGTGGTGGAACACCTGCATCAAACGCGTGTGGGATCAACGCCGCAACCGGTCGCGCACAACAACGAACCCGAACCTGCAGCATGCCAGGGAATCCGGATCAGTGTACCTGGAACTCCTGGTCAGCCTGTCAGGATGTTGGTTCTTGTGGCGATGGCGTCTTAGATAGCGGAGAACAATGCGATAACGGAACGGCAAATGGCCCAACGGCAGCTTGTACAAATCAGTGCAAGAAAAATATCTGCGGCGATGGGAATCCAGAAACATCGGATGGAAAAGAAGAGTGTGATAACGGCGCAGACAATGGCAAAACAACCTGCAGCGCCGCATACAGTTCTTCGTGCTTGTCCTGTACGACGTCGTGCAAGTGGACAGCATCCGCCGGTGGATATTGTGGCGATGGAACAAAGAACGGTCCGGAGCAGTGTGACGGCAAAGATGGTTTGACCGGGGTCTCGTGTCAGTCGTTGGGATACGATTTTGGCATGAACGCTCCAGCCGCAGGCAAAGCTGGTCGGTGTGTCGTCTCAGACTCAGACATGAATAGCGATAATTCGCCGACCGCCGTCAAAGAACAGCAAGATTTTATCAATCTTGTGACCGCTCCAGACTATCAGTGCGCGGATGATATTGATTGCATGGGTGGACATGGATCGATGTGGTATGTCGAAGGACGTTGCTTGGGAGATGCGCCAACATGTGCGTCGTCTTGTTCCTATGGCTCCTGTGCGCGCTGTTCAGATGGTCCATCGGATCCAAACTTCGCACGAAGCATTAGCGGAAAAGTCCTCGACCCAATCTACACACAGCCAATTCCAGGCGCGCGCGTGACGCTCCTGTTTAAGGGCGTAAAGATCGCGGAGGTGTACACGGATAAAGATGGAAATTACGCCTTCAATAAACTTGTTGGGGTCAACGTCTGTAGCTCGTACAAGGTGATTGTTGACTACTACGGGGATAATCCAAATACACCTCCTGATGAATCCGTTTCAGGCGGATATCAGTCCTACACGAGCCCAGCATTCACGGCATTCTCATTCACGTCGGTTGTGGGAAGCGGCAACGGAATGATCTATCTTCTCCCGCGTGTGCCAGCAGGCGAGGTTGCCATTGAGGTGAATTGGAATCAGGCTGGGCAATCTGCGACCAAGTTAAATCCAGTGGCGCATTTGGTCTTGCCGTACGTCTACCACAGTGAAAATATCGTCGAAAATCCAACTGCTGTTTGGTCTGATCCGGAAACGTACAAATACGATGCAAAGTGCACGACAAATTGCCAAAAAGATATCACGTGGACAGATCCAGGTTTGAAAGATCTGACGAAGTTTCCATACGCACGCTTGTTCTGTAAGTCAGCAACGGGCGGTGGAAATTGTATTGCGGATACGAGCGCCTACTCGTGGTCGCCGACAAACATGTCTACGCCGGTGATCGCGAGATATTCTCGCAAATTGATTACGAAGGGAACCTATGAGTTCTATCTCGAGGATTACGTCAATCAATGGGCGCCGACCGGTGGAAATTATGTTGATGCGTTAAACTTGTCCGTGACGGTTTTAACCTCGGATGATGCGCGCACGATCGTCGCGCCAATGCAGCCAACATGTGTGCCGTATAAAGGTCTCTGGGATGTCTTTTCCCAGGATGCATCCACCGGAAGTTTAACGGAAAAGAATGCCTACGTTTCCAAGTCCGAAGGTTCAGCTCGAGGTTTATCTTGGATGGGGGATAATGAAGGAAAGACGATGTCAGCCGGTTGTCCAATTCCAACAATTACAAAGCTTTCTCCATCGATGGTTGCGAATAATACATCGGCGATGCCATTGACCGTCACGGGGAGTAATTTTACAAAAACATCCGTCGTGAATTGGGATGGGTCGCCGCGAACAACGACGTACATATCGCCAACGCAGGTAAGGATTGATTTGTCGGATGCGGATCTCGTGGGAAAGTTTTGTGCAACGCAGGATGTTACGGTGACGGTGTCAGACTCGGCGACATCGCAAACCTCTGCTCCGGCAACCTTCTCAATCGACGGCTTTCTCTCGGCGTCCAAGTGCGCTTCGCCAACAAGTCCGATTGTGTCGGGATCAAAGGGGCCAACGGTGACATCGTATAGTCCAACATCTGTGTTGGAAGGTGTGACAAAAGGTGGATTGACGCTCACCGTGAATGGAACAGGTTTTGCAAAAGACGCGGTGGTGCAATGGAATGGCACAACGGGACTCACCACCTCCTATATCAGCGCCACACAACTGACGGCACTGATTCCAGACTCACTCGTCGCCATTGCGGGTTCGCCGTACTTTGTCGTCATTAACCCGACGCCAACGTGGTCGTCTTCGGCGCAACAACCATTTACGATTACATCGAAACTACTCTTCCCGATTCATCTCATTCTTGCGCCAGCGCCAACGTTAAATCTCGCGGCATTCAAAACGTTCGTTCCTCCATCGATGTCATATTCCGTTGATACAAGTCCGGGTGGCACGGCAAATGTCGTAAAAATTGGAGGGAGTAATTTTCAGTCAGGTGGCCAGGTGTTTGTGAATGGCGTCTCGTATCCAGAGTCAGGTTCAACCGGAAGCTTTATCGACGCAAATACAGTGGCGGTTCAATTTGATCCAAAGGGATTTGTGAGTGCGACGAATAAGTGTTTGGACACATCTGTGACAATCAGTGTCCAAAATCCGGATGGCCAGTCGACCGGTCCGGCGACCTTCCCGATTACGAAAGCCGCTGGCTGTCCCTAATCTGAACATTGTATGGACTTGAAAAAAATCCTCCTGTATATCGGTCTACCTCTTGTGTCGCTTGGGCTTATCATTGGTGTTGTTCTCGTCTTGCGGGCACGAAACGCAGCTATTCCGTCTGATGCGATTGTGCTCAACGCATCATCAACGTCGGCAACGGGAGGACTCACGCCTCCGACGATCAAAGCGGCTCCAGCGCTCAAACTCACACCACAGGAACAAAAAGAGCGAGACGCGATGACGCAAATTATCGACAGTGCGCCAAAAAACATTCAGGACACGTGGACGCCAGAGTTTAAAGCGCAAGTCGAATCAGGTCATCCATCGTCATCTACTCACTAAACGTCGCCAAAACAAAAATCTCCCCATTCTATGTTTGACTCCGTCCCACCAAACTTGCCGGTCGAGCCAGTGACGCCGCCGCCAGCGGCACCGGTTGCACCTCCATCACCACCACCGCAAACACCAGAGATCATGACGCCTCCGATGCCCATGTCGACCGGTGGAAAAAAGGAACCAGAAGATATTTTTTCTGGTTTAGATCAAACGCCGACAATCAAGGGTGGGATGCCAAAGCCGGTTGGATCGCCTCCAAGCGCTTTTCCAGTGAAACTCGTGGCAATGATCGCAGGTGCGGTTGTGGTACTCGCGTTGGTTGGGGGAGCGGTGTATTTCTTTGTCTTGAAACCAAAAGCAGTGACCCCAGCACCAGCTGTGTCATCTGCCCCAGCGCCAACAAAACCAATTGGTATTCCAACGACGCCAGCACCAGTGGTCGAACAGCCTCCAGCAGCCGCGATCCCGACGCCAACCGAACAGCCGATGGTGACATCAACGCCTGTTGCTGAGTTGCCGGTCACGACACCACCAGCTGGGATCAATGTCCCGCCGCCAACAGCTGTGACGCCTCCGGTAGCCATTTCATCACCACCAGCCGTTGTGACCGAGGGGAAGGACTCAGATGCCGATCAACTGACGGATGCGGAAGAACCGTACTACAACGCAGACATGACAAAGTCGGATACGGATGGCGATGGATTTTCCGATGGATCCGAGGTCGCAAACTTGTACGATCCTTCCGTCAAAGGCGGAGCTTTGGACAGTGCGACGTACATGACGCATCTCGCGTGGGGTGGCTTAACCTTCCTTCTTCCAAAACCGTGGAGTATTTTGCCGGTTGCCGATCAGCCAAATCAGGCACGCATCGCAACAGGATCAGCCACGCGATTCAATTTGGAATGGATTCTCAATCCAGAGAAGCGTTCGTTTGATGGGCTTCTGGCTGGAAAGGGGATTTCTGCAACGCATAGCCTCACGACAAAGCGTGGATATGAAGCGCGTCAGTCAGATGACGGCATGACGACGTATATCGCCATCGGTGACAAGGTGCTCCAGATAACGTATGATTTGAATGGTGATATGAGCTACGACTATCGCTCATCTTTTGCCATGATCGTTCAATCCGTCTTGCTCACACAGACAAAGTAGGTTCATATTTTCGTATGTCAGACGCACCTCTCTCTTCTACCGCACCCACGAGCGACACCATGCAGGAACCGGAAATCCAAGTGATTCCGGATAAGTTTTATGGCGCCGCGCTCCGAGCACAGGTTCCAACGGCGGAAGAGATTAAAGCGTCATCCGCCGCATCGCTCGACCGACCAAAGCGATCGAGGTTACCAATGATTTTAGGGGTTTCATTTGGGATTCTGTTATTAGTTGGTGGCGCGTTTGTCTACTTCAATCAAAATTGGTTGTTTTCAAAACCTAAGCCGGTTGTGCAGGTTGTGACCCCGACCCCAACGCCGACGCCCGTTCCAACAACGCCACCACCACCAGCGCCGCCAACAGCGCCGCCAACAGCGCCGATCGGGGTTTCGGCAACATCAACGAGTCCGCAGAGTGTTGCGGTTTCGTGGACGCCATCGTCGTCTGATAGCACGGGCTTTCGTGTTGAGCGTGCGGATGGAACAAATCCATTCGTCGTACTCACAAATCTTCCGGCAAACAGCGCATCATTTGTTGATACATCCGTTCAGCCAAGTCAGGCGTATCGGTATCGGATCGTCGCACTCAATCAAGGGGGAGAATCTCCGGCGTCATCCGAAACATCATCAACCGTGATGTCTCTTCCGCCACCGCCACCAGAGCAACCAAAATTGCCACCTGCTGGTCTTGATTCAGATTCCGATGGCGTCACGGATCTCGAAGAAGCAATCTATGGAACAAACGCCAATAATCCAGATTCTGACTCCGATGGATTTTTGGACGGCAACGAAGTCTACAATCTCTATAATCCAAACGGTCGTGCGCCATCACGTTTGCTCGATTCCGGTTCCGTCGTTCCAGTGAAAGCAGATATCGGCTGGTCCATGCTTGTGCCAAAGGGATGGACGACCTCACTCGAGGGCACGAACGGTTCAAAGATGACCGTCACAACTGGACACGGAGAAACGTTTGCGCTTGCCGTTGAAGATAATACACAAAATCTTTCCCTGGTGGATTGGTATCTCGCGAGTCATCCAGATGTGAAAGCGGATCAACTCCTCCAGTATCGCTCCAAAAAAGGATATGAGGGGATCATGAGTCCAGATACGCTTTCGACGTACATCTTGTGGGGAAACAAAGTTTTCTCGTTTACGTATCAGCTTGATGGTCAAACGTTTATCAACTTCCGGACAACGTATTACATGATGATGAACTCGTTGATTTTAAATGGTGTTCCGCAGGAAGCTGTGATTAATCAAGCGACCGGCGCCGAGATCAAACCATTGCCGTTTGAGCCATCCGCAACATCAACGGGTGTTGTGGCTCAGCCGCTCCCGGTTGTTGTGACAACGACGGATACCGGAGTCGCTCCCGTGACATCACCAGTAACATCGACCACGCCATGATTGTTGTAGAGATCCAGGGTGAGTTGCCACGCATCCTTTCCGCGAAGGATGCGATTGCAGCTGTGCGCGCCGCAGCAAAAGCAATTAAAAAACCAGCGCGTGGAGCAATCAGTGTTGCATTTGTCGAAGCAAAAGAAATGCGCTTGTTAAATCGCGCATGGCGTCAAATCAATAAGACGACGGACGTGCTGTCATTTGCATCCGAGAGCGCATTTCCCTTGCCAAAAGGGGAGGATCAGCCGATTGGAGATCTCTTTTTAGATGCGGAGTACATCAAAGAAGAAGCTCGAAAACGAAAGATTTCCTTTCGCGAAGAATTGATTCGAAATCTTGTTCACGGGACACTTCATCTCTATGGATATGATCACGCAACGCCGGAAGAGGAAAAGGTGATGTTTGGGATTCAGGAGCGAGTTGTCCACAGCTGTGGAAAAGTTTTATGACATTTTTTTCAGATTTCCTCGACAGTTTAAAAAATGCGTGGCGCGGACTTGTCCTCGCAATCCGCTCAGAGCGGAGTTTTCGTATTCAATCTGTTGTGGGATTTCTCGTTATTGTTGCGGTTTTTGTCATTCCGTTCAAATCCTGGGAACGCGCGCTTCTCCTGCTGGCGACGGC
>CAITMG010000060.1 GCA_903893445.1 Candidatus Uhrbacteria bacterium
ATTTTGGAGTTTCATAAACAGCACGAACGCGAGCAGTCGTCTGGGCAGTTTAGTCTCTTTGCCGCGCCATCAACGGGAACAAAAGCGACGGTGAATCGATTGAGTTTGCGACCGGTCCCACCGGCGCCAAAGCGTGATTTGTTGGCGTGGGAGAAAGAATTGCTCGGCCTGTATGTGAGCGAACATCCATTTCGAGAGACAGGGGATCGATTGGGAACGATGCTGACGCCGATTTCGCAGATGCGGAATTTTATCAAAGAGAAAAAGGTTCGTGTGGGTGGCGTTGTCGCGATTTCAAAAAAGATTTTAACCAAAGCTGGCGAAGCGATGGTGTTTGCAAAACTGGAAGATCTTTCCGGTCACGTTGAAGCCGTGGTCTTTCCGCGTGTCTTAAAAGAGACGCTTGCATGTTGGGATGCGGATAAAATTTTGGTTGTTACTGGGCGTCCTCAAGACAAGGAAGGTGAGATGAAGTTGCTCGTCGAAACGGCGTTTGAAGTGACGGCGGATAATATTGAAGAGATTGCAACGCAACAAAAACAGGAGGAACCAACGCCTACGACATCGGTGAATGGGGAGTTAGTCGTGACGGAGGGCGGTCAAACCACGGAATTGAGCTTAATCGTCCATGTTCGTGCAACGTTACCGGAAACGATTTTGCATAAGTTGCGCAAGATTTTTGATACGCATGCAGGTCAATTACCGGTGCACTTTTTGATTGATGATTCCGGGGTTCAGCGCAAGATCCGAGCGTCTGCAAAGGTCCGTTTTACGGAGGATTTGGTCAAGGAGTTGGAGGCGGTTTTGGGTAAAGGATCGGTGAAGGTTGGATAATTGGGGATTGACAATCCGCGATATTTGTGGCATGACTCAGATATGACCTTTCCGGAATTGAATGAGCAATCCCCGGGTGAGTCTGCCCGGCTCGCCTTCACCTTCCTCATGGGTCGGACGGGTTTCGATCTCGACCGACTCCAGCTCAATGCGGATTTGCATCGGCAATATGGTCCGTCGATTCGCACGCTCCGCACCCTGCACGACGTCACGACCCTGACGGACGAGCAGTCACGCACCGCCTACTCCATCATGAAGCGCATCATCGCTTCTTGACACCCCCCGCGACACCGCGGGTTTTTTTCTGTATTCTTTTGGCATATGCAGACGCGAGAATTGCGGGATCGGTTGCGGATTCAGGATGTTACAGTGTTTCGGCAATCGGAAAAACCCCTTCTTGAAGCGGTTGAATCACTTCAACGGCAGGTCGCGCATGCCGAGTCATCCGGCGCTTCTGCGGATGAACAAAAATCCCTTCGTCAAGCTTTGGAGGTTGCTCAGCTCGATCATGAAAGCTTTGTTTGGGATCATGATACGACGGGTGCGTTAAAAGGTGAGCGCTTTGGTCAGCAAATGCGAAGCCTGTTGGACGGCGAGCTTCGCCTTGGACGAAATGAAAAAGGTGAAGCGGTGTGTCAGGAGGGCGATCCATCAAAAACGCACGTCATGCTTGTGAATATGGGCGAGCTCGATCGTCTAAATGATGCCGGTGAGCATTCGCTTGGTGATCGTGCGTTGGAAAAAGTTGTCCAGCAGATTTTGTCGGATGTGGAGTCATCAAAAACGGCGGATGACGCAGAGGCGACGGTGCAAATGTATCGCGTTGCCTCGAATGATTTTCAGGTTGTTTTGCAACATGCGTCACCGGAGATGGCTGCTCGCATATCAAAAGCGATTGCCGAAAAAACGCTTGATGTCTCTGAGTTTCTTCATGCTGGTCAAAAAGATCACGCGCCATTAACAGTGGCTTCTTTTTCGTTGGATGAAGCGCTGGCGACGTACAATAAATTGCCGCAAAAAAAACTTTCATTGGGAACAGAGCGTGAGTCAGAGGCGACGGATTTGATTACGATTATTCGGGAAAAGGCGCAGACGATCAGTGATTATGAAAAAACAACATCGCGACTTGACCGATTGATCGCAGATGTTGTCGCGGCTGGCGATGATGCGGCGAAGCGCAACGCAGTTGGTCAGGTGTATGAAAAATATCTGAAAAAAAGTTTAGGAGAATTATTTTCGCGTCCGGGGGAAATGGGAGCGATGGATTTTTCCACATTGGTTGAACGATCGCGACAGCGCGGTGCATTCGATCAAGACACGTCTGCGTGGAAACAAGAGGTTCATGCGTCGGCCCGCAAAGAAGCGTTACAACAACTTTCATCGCGTCTATCAACGGATCGACGAAAAGCGCAGATTGTTGCAGAGGATGCAGAAAAAGAATTTCACAAACGGCTTTCCATGGGGAATGTTTCTCCGGGAGTTGAGTTTCCAACTTCATCTCCAGAGTCTGCGCCGCGTGTTTTTCCGGCGTCCTCACAGATTGAGATCCAGGGATTTGCTGATCGTCTCAACGACTTGGGCCAGACATCTGGCGAACGTCAGCTGGCTCTATTGAAACAAGAAGTTGATCGTTGCGTCCCGGGGAGCGTTGAGGCGGATATTGCGTCTAAAAAATTGGAAATTGAAACGAAAAAACGTGATCGATTGACCGGCTTATCCGGTCGAGGGGTGTATTACATGAATTTGGAATCGCGGATGCGTGAGAACACACCAACGAGTGTCGTTGCTGTCGATATGGCGTTCTTAAAATACTTTGATCGTGATGGTGGCGCGGAGACGGGGAATCTGGCGATCAAATCAGCGGCTCGGATTATGGATGCGGTGATGCGTCGGATGAAGGATCGTTTTCCGGAGCTCACGTCTTGTGAGGCGTATCGAACGGGTGGGGATGAGTTTATGATGATGATGGATTCCGGTGACCCTGCCGTTGCCGAAGAGGCGACGCGATTGGTGCGGCAAATGGCCTTAGAGATTGGGAGTATTCCGTCTGAAGGTGGTGGAAGCGGTCGATATCGTCCAACGGAATTGCAGTTTAATTTTGGTCAGTTGTCGCTGGAAGTACCAAAGATTGATTTGGAAAAACGCGGGTTGGATTCCGCAGACCCGCGCTTGATGGCCGACTCTGCAACGCGACGTGCCGATGAGGGGATTGGGACGGATAAAGCGGTGAGTCGCTTGGTCTTTTTGATTGAAAAAAATCTCGAAGCGACGGAAGATGTTGAAGGGGCTGTCTATGTTGGCGATTTGACAGCACGTTCGGAGAAAGCGATTTTTGACGGGGTGGGTGCGGCGCATGTGAAGGAATGGGCGGCAGCCATTCGACAACGATCAAAATCCGGCGAGCAGATTAAGGCCGAGATTCTGCAGTTTGTGGCCGAGCAAATGGCGCAAAAACAAGACGGACGAATGGAGTACTCGGAACAGCGCGATGCGAATCTCGTGAATGCCTTAACGATCACATTGTTGGAACGGGATTTGGCGAGTGCGTTTGCGGATGTGCACGAAAGTCACATTCGATACGCGGAGCTCGCCAAGCAGCATCAGGAGCTTCGTGCCGAGCTTCGATCGGCGCGAACGGAGCGCGAAAAGGTCTCAACCCTCCGAGAAAAGATTGAACAGTTTCGCGGATCGGTTGGGTGATGCTTGCATGTCTGATTTTGTGCTATACTACGGGTAAGTTTTCTTTTTTATGCCTATTCGCAGCACGTCGAGAATGCAACAACCGGCTTTTGCCCCACAGCAGAGTGCTCATCCGCTGTACCGTAAAATCCTCATTCCGTTTGCGATTATCGTGGTTTTAGTAGCTATTGGCGCGATTTGGCTTTCATCGGTTCGATCTCGTATTACGGTCACGGTGAAGCGTGATACGACGGGTGTGGATGATTTTATCCAGGTCGCAAAAAACCCAGAGTCCGGACAGCTGCGCGGTCGTGTTGTGCAAGGGACGTTTGAAAAGGTTCAAGAGTTTTCCGTCGAAGGCGCTGGGACGCCGGTTTCCACGGGCGTTGTGGCAGGGACCGTTAAGATCATCAATAATTACTCCAAACCACAGACGCTTGTCGAAAAGACGCGTTTATTAACGTCTGATAATCGGCTGTATCGCATAGACAAAACAGTGACGGTTCCTTCAAAGTCATCCGTCACGGTCAAGGCGCATGCCGATCAAGAGGGCGCAAAATTTGCTCTGAGCGCTGGTGAGCATTTGACGATTCCGGGGCTGTGGATCGATCTTCAAAAATTTATTTATGCCGAACCCGTTGATGCGTTTTCCGGCAATCAGACGGTTGTGAAAACGGTTGGCGATAGCGATATTTCTGATGCATACAAGACCCTTCAAGATGTGTTGACGCAACAGGCGGAGAAGAGTCTTGATACCGAGGCTGCAACAGGGGATGGCTGGAAGGCGATTTATGACATCAAGGTTCAGGATCCAAAGAATAACGTGTCTGTTGGTCAAAAGGCGGATTCTTTTCTCGCTTCGATGAAGGTTCTTGTCACGGCCGTCTACTATCCGACGAGTGACATCAACGCGTTTCTTCGCGATAAGTTGAAAGATAAGTTGCCGGATGGAAAGGATCTTGTTGATTTTGATGCGTCGCAGGCCACGTTTACCGTTGACTCCGCGGATGTGAAAAATGAAACCGCTCGATTGCATGTGACGGCAAATGCGGGTTCTCGATTAACAGATAAAAGTCCGATGCTTGCAAAGACGAACTTTCTTGGTCTGACAGATGATGCGGCAAAGACGAAGATTCAGGCGGTTGAGGGTGTTGAAAGTGTTGATGTCCGCATTAGTCCAACGTGGATTCATACGATCCCAAAGAATGGGGATCATGTGGAAATGATTGTTCAATAAATCGATTTTGCTCAAACAAACATCCGGCACGCACGCTTCGCAAAGGGGACCCAAACTTTGCTCAGCATGCGTGCCGGATGTTTGTTATTCCATTTGACGTTCGCGTCTATTAACGGTACGATTTTTAGGCATTTTTCCTATGGATTTCTCTCTCGAAACTCGTCGCCATAGTGCGGCGC
Source organism: Candidatus Uhrbacteria bacterium (assembly GCA_903893445.1). Classification (GTDB taxonomy): domain Bacteria; phylum Patescibacteriota; class Patescibacteriia; order 2-12-FULL-60-25; family 2-12-FULL-60-25; genus CAITMG01. The sequence goes on from CAITMG010000060.1 coordinate 4,930, forward strand.
ATGTCATGGCCGCCGCGATCCGGCGCATTTTTCCGGAAACCAAATTTGGCGTTGGGCCAGTGGTTGATAGCGGATTTTATTACGATATCGATATGGGTCGTGCGGTGACGCAGGAAGATCTCGAAAAGATCGCCGCAGAGATGAAAAAAGTTGTTTCTGAAAATCCAACATTCGTCCGCGAGGAGATCGCGATTGATGATGCGATTGCGTTATTTGCTGGCATGAACCAGGTCTACAAGGTTGAGCTCCTCAACGATTTAAAGACGCGTGGAACAACCAAGATGTCTGCTGAAGAGCTCGAAGAGATGGGTGTGACGGAAAGCGTCTCGAGCGTTTCGATTTATCGCACAGGTGATTTTTTGGATCTCTGCCGCGGTCCTCATGTCGAACACGCAAAAGATATTGGCGCCTGGAAGCTCACCAAGATCGCTGGTGCGTACTGGCGTGGTAAAGATACCAATCCACAGATGCAGCGCATCTATGGGCTGTGTTTTGCCACCAAGGACGAGCTTGCCGCCTATGAGACGATGATGGCAGAGGCGGAAAAGCGTGATCATCGTAAACTTGGAGCGGAATTGGATTTGTTTTCGTTTTCCCCGCTTGTTGGATCAGGTTTGCCGTTGTTTTCCCCAAAGGGTGTCATGTTGCGTCAGCTCCTCGTCGATTTTGTGTGGGATTTGATGAAGCCGTATGGCTATTCCCGTGTTTGGATCCCGCATCTCGCAAAAGTTGATTTGTACAAAACATCCGGTCATTGGGATAAGTTTCAAGATGATTTGTTTCACGTGTCGAGCAAAAAGACGGATGAGCAATTCGTGTTGAAGCCGATGAACTGTCCGCATCACACGCAGATTTTTGCCTCTAAGCCACGTAGCTATCGCGATCTTCCGTTGCGCTACAGCGAGGTGACAACTGTGTATCGCGATGAAAATACAGGTCAGTTGCAGGGTCTTTCGCGCGTTCGCTCGATCACGCAGGATGATGCGCATGTCTTTTGTCGACAGGATCAGATTCATGACGAAGCGCTGGCGATCTATCGCATCATTGAAGGGTTTTACAAGACGTTTGGGATGCCGTTGCGTGTTCGCTTAAGCGTCCGTGATCCAGAGCATCCGGAGAATTATCTCGGCGGAAGTGAGGTGTGGGACACAGCCGAAAAGGCACTTGCTGATCTCATGAAAGAAGTTGGTCGTGAGGTGGAGATTGGTGAAGGCGAAGCTGCGTTCTATGGTCCAAAGCTCGATTTTATCGCAAAGGATGCGATTGGACGTGAATGGCAATTGGCAACGATTCAGCTTGATTTTAATCTTCCAGAACGTTTTGCATTGGAATATACGACGTCTGATGGAGCGCGACAGCGTCCGGTGATGATTCATCGCGCGATTCTTGGATCGGTTGAACGGTTCTTGGGGATTGCGATTGAACATTTTGCCGGAGCGTTTCCATTGTGGCTCGCGCCAGTGCAAGTGTTGATTTTGCCGGTCGCGGATCGTCATGTTGATTTCGCAAAACAACTTGCCGCGGAATTTACCGCTCGTGATTTGCGCACCGAGGTGGACGATTCGACGGAATCCGTCGGCAAAAAGATTCGGAATGCGGAAAAATCTAAAGCTCCGGTCATGCTCGTGGTTGGAGATAAAGAGGCAGCAGGGGAGGCGCTCACGGTTCGCCGTCGCGGTTCTCCAGATCAGCTCAGCGTCGCAAAGGCAGAGTTTATCGACGCCTTGGTCGCAGAGGTCGCCGCACGAACATAAAAATAGTGAGACAAAAAAATCCTCCGATGGCCATCGGAGGATTTTTTTTATTTGTTTGATGACTTTCGTTTGTGTGCGGCGCCTTCTTTTTCTGCGGCAAGTTTTTGCGCAAATTGGAGAAGGTCCGGGATGCCAACATCTTTGCCAATGTTGCGGATCACGGTTGATGCTGGGACGCGATTAATACCTTTTTCGCGTGCATCGATGTAATCGGCGAGTGCGATGACGAACTCGGCGGCCTGATCGGCATCAATAACGGTTGCATCATAGGCAGTCTTTTTATAGTCGAATCCGCGTTGTTCTTGAAAGTAGGAGAGAGCCTGTTGTGTGTAGGATTCACCAAGTCGGATATTAGCTTTGGTAAAGTCCTTGTTTTTTGCCAGTTCCATGAGCGTCTTTGTGCCAGCTTCTTGCTCGACGGCTTCCGCTTCGTCATCTGAGAGCTCTTTCACGTCTGTCAGCTCTGGTCCTTCTTCGTTTGCGACGTCTTTTCGGATCTGTTTTGATTCTTCATCGGAGAGTTCTGTGGCCTCAACCGCTTCCGGAGCTTCGTCAAAGGATTCTTCGGAGAGGATTTTTGCTTTTGCGTTGTCTTCGGCAAAGAATTCTTCCTGGCTCAGATCAACTTCTTTGGTGTGTTCCGCTTCCGTATTTCCGCCAAAAAGGCTCTTGAAAAAGTTGCGAACTCGTTCCATGACTGGCGGTTTTTGCACTTCAGGCTCCATTGTTTTATTGAATGGATCTTCGAGGGCACGAAGTTTGTTGATTGTCTCGTTCAGTTGTTCGCTGACGCGTTGAACCTCGGTGCGGTTGATTGGAGACTCTGCTAAGAGGCTCATGCGCTTTTTGGTCAGCGCTTCGTTGAGCTTGATGAGATCGTTCCGTTTTTCCTCTGGCGTGTGGGCTTCGATTGCTCCTGTTTCAGGTTCAACGCGAGAGACCTCTTCGTTGTAGAGTTTGATTTTTTTTGCGATGTCGGATTCGAGTTTTGCAAAGCGTTTCTTGTATTCGCTCGTGGACTTTTTTTGTCGTTCTAATTTTTTGATCTCGAGTTGAAGTGCATTTTTTGCACCTGTGAGTTGTTCGATCTCGGCCTTGAGATCTTTTGCGCTTGAAATAATGTCTGATCGTTCCTGTGTCGCGTGTTCACTCATCAGGTCACCTTGATCAAAAAATCCTTTTTCCAACCGCGCTTCACGTTCTTCGTTCGTCAGATTTGGTTCAACGAGAAGATTTGCCATGCCGGATCGCTTTCGCAGAGAGCTGGCGGCCTCTGGCATTGTTTCGGTGTGAAATTTTTGAACCCATTCTTTGTAGAGGGGATCAGCAAGAGCCGCGTTGATGGTCTCTGCATCCAGGTCTCCATACATTTCCTGACTCAAAAGGAATGGATCGATGCCGTATTTCTTTTCGAGTTTTGCTTCGAGCGTGCTCTCGCGCTTTTGGCGTTCCTTTTCATTCTCTTGAAGCTTGCGTAAACCGGCGGCGGATTTGTCGACGTTCTCAAGGGCTTCGCTGATGCGTTTTTTTGACCAGTCATCTGCTTCAATAGCAATGTCGACTTCTCGCTGTTCAGCTTCCGTTGCTTCACGAGAGGTGAGTGTTGGACCTTCTTCGTTGGCAATTTGTTTGCGGATGCGTTTTGCTTCGGCTTCATCTGGTTCAACGGCTTCGATCTGCGGGTTTTCTTCTTCAAACGGATGGTAGCTTGAACGTAATCCGAGGTTGGTAAAATTTTTGTTGAGCTTATTGATGGCGATGTGGAGTTCCGCTGGATTGTCGCCATATTTATCTTTTGCCTCGGCAACGTGGTGGACGTAATCCGTCGCGTATTCAACGGCAAATGCTTGGTTCTTTTGATCCTTCTTTGGGTTGTCCAGATCGCGCTTCCAAAACATGGGCATTACTGTGTCCCAGATGTGCGCGGCGTTTTCCTGTCCAAGGATACGCTTTGTATCTTCAATCTGTTTTGCTGTTTGCTCTGCTTCACTTTGTTTGTTCATTGCTGGATCGCCAAGACCCTCAATGGCTTTTGCGATGCCGGCGAGCGCAGCGTCTTTTCGAGCTTTTTCTTCCAGTTCATCTTTTTCCAGCTTGGCGCGTTTTTCTGCCTTGCGCTGTTCTTCTTCGATTTTCTTTTTTGCGACAAAACTTTTTGCGCTTTCACTTGCTTCTTTTTTGACGCGGATGACACGACGAACTTCGTTGATCGCTTCTTGGATCGTTGGAGCTGGTCCGGTCTCATCAATTTCTGCCACGGGTTCAGCAGGCACATTGATTTCCACCTTTTTGAGCGGTTCTTTGTGGGCTCGTGGTTTTGGTGGAGCTTTTGGACCGCGTACTTCCTGCTCGTTGTAGATCGCGTGTTCGCGTGGTGGCATATGTGTTTTGAGGATTTGATGAAATTGTAACATAAAAACTCCTCGATGGGCATCGAGGAGTTTTTTTCTGTGGACAATCTTTTAGGCGTTGACGATCTTTGCAAACACCGCCGGATGATTCATGGCGATCTGCGAAAGGACCTTGCGGTCGAGACCGATCTTTTTTGCCTTGAGACCACCGATGAATTTGCTAAAGGATGTTCCGAGTTCGCGAGCCGCGGCATTGATGCGCGTCTGTTGAAGACCACGGTTGTCGCGCTTCTTGAGTTTGCGACCGACGTACGCGTTGAGGCCGGATTTTGTTGCGGCGACTTTCGCGAGCGTGATTTTGGATTTGCGTCCCCACATCATGCCCTTGGTTCGGGCAAGAATATTCTTTCTGCGTTTGATGCGGTGTGTTCCGCGTTTGACTCGTGGCATATGGTTAGATCAACGATTTGATGCTTCGGACGTAAGAGGCGTTGATCGATTGATCGCGGCGCTTGTTGCGGGTCACGTTACCGGACTCGCGGCTGTTAAAGTGGTCTTGGCCGGCCTTGCGCTTGATGAGCTTGCCGCTGGCGGTGACCTTCACGCGCTTGGAAATGGTTTTGTGCGTTTTCATAAGTGGTTTAAGATTTTCGTCCGACGATCGAGGAGACGTTGCCGCCTTGCCGTGTCACCGGTTGTTCGATGAAGAGGACGTATTTTTCTTCGAGCTCTTTGACGAATTGCTGGATTCGCTCCGTGGCAAGTTCGCCGTGCGCTTTTTCGCGGCCGCGAAGAATGATTTCAATTTTGAGCTTATCTCCACCCTCTAAAAAGTCGAGAGCCTGCGTCTTTCGGACGTTAAGGTCATGTGCTCCCATTTTGACCGAGAGGCGAATGCCTTTGACTTCCACCTTTTTGGCGTGCGCTTTTTGAACGCGCTTTTCTTTATCCTTCTGATATTTGAAGGCCCCGTAATCAATGATCTTGCAGACCGGAGGATCTTCCTTCGGCGAGACTTCGACAAGGTCGAGTTCTCGAGACTCTGCAATTTTTACCGCATCTTCGGTCTTCATCACGCCGAGAAATTTGTTTTCTTCGTCGATGACGCGGACTTCGGGAACGGTAATTTGCCGGTTGGCCCGGTAGAGCGGTCCCAGCGGTTTTTGCTGGAAGCGCCGTTTATAATGGATGCGCATTGAGGGGTGGGTGGTGTGTCGAGCTGAGCTCGATGGTGGAGATGGGGGGAGTCGCACCCCCGTCCGAACGATTCAGTTAAATTCTTCGTTACAAGCTTGGTCCGTTCAAGATAGAGCGTTTCGGCGGCTGAGCGGACAAGGCGCCAGAAACGTCCACAGACGCCAGGGTCTCCCAATGCGGAATGTGAGCACATTGGAACAAGCCCGAGAAATGGCGTTCCGATTTGACTCGTCGGGCGCGAGTCAGAGGAACGGGTGTTGGTCTAAATTAGGCGAACACCGGTGCAAAGGAAGGAGCGCGGAACGCCGAGGCGATCGCGGTCTTCACTTTGGTAACAACGTTGGCAGTTGTTTGTTTTAGGCGATATTTACGAGCTGGCCCACGCTCGGCTTGCAGAATGTAAAGGTATCATCCGTCTAAGCTCGTCATCCCCATTACTCGACGTCTTCGCCACGTAAGTGGCGTTGAATGTCTCGATCGAGATCGCGGGATTTCAGTTTTTCCCGTTTATCATGGGCTTTTCGACCACGACAAACGCCGAACGAAATCTTGATCCGATGGCCGTGAGGATATAACGCAAATGGCACCAATGTCAAGCCTTTTTCCTGTGTTTTTCCCGCCAGATGCTCTAACTGTTTCCGGGTAATGAGGATTTTGCGGGTTCGGTCGCTGTTATAGGAGGGGTCTTTGGCGGCTCGGGAGTAGGGTCGGATATGGGCTCCGATGAGCCAAATCTCGCCATTTGCGATAGTGACATAGGCGCCGTCGATCTTGGCGCCGCCCTCTCGAATCGATTTGACCTCCTGACCAAGCAAGACCAACCCGCCCTCGACGGTTTCGAGGGTTTCGTAGTCATGTCGAGCCTTGCGATTTTCCGCAAAGCGCGTTGGTCCAGTGTGGGTCATGATGCGGGTGAGGATATGTGGTATTGTACACGTTGTCTATGGCGCCCAATCAAAAACGTGTCATTGTTTTAGAAACGTGGACACTTTTGCGTGTTCTGTTGATCGTTGCGGCGATTGTTTTTCTCTATATTATCAGAGACGTTCTTGCGCTTGTTATTGTTGCGCTTTTTTTGGCGGCGTTGATCCATCCGGCGGCTCGTGCGCTTGCGCGATATAAAGTTCCAAAGGGCGTCACCGTGATTGCGCTATATATTTTGATGTTTAGTGTTGCAGCGCTTGCGGTTGGTTTGTTATTGCCTCCATTGATCGATCAAAGTTCAAATCTTCTTGGGTCATTGGGAAAATCGTGGAAAGCCTTATCCGGAAGCGTCCAAGCCCTGCAAGAAATTTCCGTCAAATATGGATTGTCCGACAATGTGCAGGCTGGCGTTCAGTCGCTTGAGAATCAAGTTACGCGTGCGGCAGCAGGTTTGTTTTCAACACTCACGGATGTGTTTGGTGGACTTGTTGGGTTGATTGTGGTTTTGGTGATGACTTATTACATGGTTGTTCAAGAGGAAGAAGCGCGAAATCTGTTTCGCGATTTTATTCCGGAAAAATATCACGAGGTCGTGATGACGATTATTGTTCGCGTCGAAGAAAAGATTGGGAAGTGGCTCTTGGGTCAATTGTCATTGTGTTTGATTATCGGTCTCATGTACTACGTTGGCTTGATGGTTGTTGGAATCAACTCCGCTCTCGTTCTGGCATTTTTTGGTGGCTTCACGGAGTTTATCCCATATCTCGGTCCGATTCTTGGAGCGATTCCGGCGGTGATCTTTGCGTTATCGGATTCACCGATCAAAGCGCTGTTTGCTCTTGGTGTGATTATCGTCATTCAACAATTTGAAGGTCATATTATCGTTCCAAAAGTGATGCAAAAGGCCGTTGGGATCAATCCACTTGTGAGCATCATTGCATTAATCGTCGGTGGAAAACTTTTTGGTTTTGTTGGGATCTTGCTCGCGATTCCAACGGCAACAACCGTATCCGTTATCTTGACGGAGTTGTACCGGTACTCAAAGATTCAGTCTTCATCTGAGTAATCATGCGATTCACGAAGAATAAACTGATTGTGTATGGAACGGTGACGCTCATCGTTGCGCTTTTTTTGAGCGCGGTCCTTTTTGGTGTCGCGAAAACGGGATTGATTGATGTGCCGCTTTTTTCTCGGTGGTATCAGGGTCCGCAGGCGACGCATCCGATTGCGTCGATTCCGATGTCGTCAGATCAATTTTTGCAGATGTTGCAGCAGCGCTTTCAAGGCATTGCCGCACAGGGTCAGCCGCCATTCGTTGTCACGGTTGATGAAAAGGAAGTGAGTGGCGCGTTACAATCGTCTGTGCGGAATGCGTTACGAAATGGAGATTGGTCACGAACGGATATTCAAGTTGCATTGCGCGAAACAGATATGGAAGTCACGGGTCATTTTGCGCGTGGTTTTTTGCATCCGCAATTTTTAATTCGATTGACTCCTCGGATTGTGAATGGAGGTTTGGTGTTTGATCCGACGTTTGCGCAGCTGGGAGATTTTCCCTTGCCAGCAACATGGATGACGCCATTGTTAAGTTTGTTGTTTTCACGAGACTTTGGGACATGGACGGTTTCGTTTGGAACGATGCGCCTTCAGCGTGTCCAGTTGTTTGATGGAATGATGCAGTTAACGATCGCTCCGACCACGCCATGATCTTGTTGCTTCGTTTGCTTCCGTTGCTTGTCGCCTTGTTTCAAGGCGCCTGCTTTGTGTGGCAAAAAGGTTCGCCGGAGACGTATCCCTTTCTCGCACTCGTTGGTGTGGCGATGGTTCCGATTGCCTCGGGTGTGCTTGCGTTTCGTCGCATCTCGTTTCTTGATTTGTTAGAAAAAATGACACCAACGTTTGTCTTGTTGTGCGCGTTGGCATTTGGATTATCTCTTGCTGAGGGGACGTGGGCGGTGTGGACGATTGCGATTGTTGGCGGCGTTGCATCCTTTCTCTCTCTCGAGTTGCTGTTTTTGAATGCGTATAAACCGGCGGCGTATCCGATGAATGGATTGTCGCGTGTGAACATCGCGTATGTTCCGATCGCGATTTGGTATGTCGCGTCAACGACGTCGGGGTACATGATGTTTGTGCATATGCCGTGGTTTATCCATGTCGGCATTTTATCGGTTCTTGGTGGGGTGTTGTTTCGGACAACGGGACATCCGGGTGCGTCGCTGACGCAAAATATTTTATGGAC
>CAITMG010000061.1 GCA_903893445.1 Candidatus Uhrbacteria bacterium
AGATAGTCATCGACGGCGAGAATCGTCGCGTCACGAAGAACGGAACTGAAATCGACTATACGGGCGTACTTCCGAAGATCATCGCGGGTTCAAACGTTTTCAAAATCACACTCACGGGATCAGGTTTCTCGATCTCCGTGACTGAGCTTCATTACTCACGTTATTACTGATATGTCATACCAAAAACTCCTCGTCTTGGATCGCGCGTCATTCCTGCTAGATGCGCAGCTCCTGTCATCTCAAACGTCCGGAACCTTCACCGGATCTTCGGCTTCGGTTTTGGGCACGCAGTCATGGAACATGCCAGCAGGATACAAAGCCGTTCTCACGATTGAAAACGAGCAAATCTTACTTTCCGCCATGTCCATTGCGGGCGGAACGATCACCTGTACCATCGACACGCGCGGTTACGGCAATACGACGGCGGCTACTCACGCTTCCGGCGCAACATGCGAAATCCATTTCACGAAAGCCGGGCACGACCAGCTACAGGATTATCTGGCAGGATTCGACGATGGAGGCTTCATCGTTCAAAGTGCGGTGACCACGGTGGTTTCTGCAACGAGTCATACGATCAGCGGAGATAAAACTGCCACCTTCGCCGTTGGACGCGTCTACCTGTTCAAGGTTGCAGGAACTTGGTATCGCGCACTCATTACTGCTGTTTCATACTCAAATCCAACGACTACGATCACGCTCCTTGGAGATGGATTGCCAGCGTCTGGAACGGTTACGAACGCAGGATTCGAATTTAATCAATCCGTAAACAAAGCGGTCGATATTGAATTGCTCAAACAGGTCACAACCGCACCGTCCGTGAACCCGCCAGCTGGCTATCTTTTCCTCTGGGCTAAGAACGGAGGATGGTATACGCGCGACAGCTCCGGCAACGTTCGCTATCTGAATATCGTGACGGCAGCCGTATCCTCATCCGGCGGCGTGCTTACTTGCGACTGTTCGGCCGCAAACTTTTTCGAATGCACGCTCACGGAAAATATTACGCAAGTGACATGGCAGAATGGAATGGATGGGGAGTCGTATTTCATTCGCTTCAGACAACATGCATCGGCAGCCAAGACCATCGCTCTCAATACGGCTGGTGGTACGCGTTTCTCAAATGATATCGCCTCATATGCCGTGACGGCGACCCTTTCAGTGGTCGACTATCTAGAGTTTCGTTACAACGGGACCGACAGCAAATGGGATCTCACGAAAGTGACCCAAGGGTTTCAATCCTCGCCCACGGCCGCCTCCGGATTGCCGGCGGGCGTCATGGTTTCGTTCGGAGGCTCTGCCACGCCATCAGGGTGGCTTTTGTGCGATGGAGCCGCCGTTTCCAGAACGACCTACTCCGCACTGTTCGCCGCGATCAGCACCGCCTATGGCGTAGGGGACGGCTCAACAACGTTCAACGTGCCGAACATGAAAAGCAATGTGCCAGCCGGTTACAACTCTGGAGATGCGAACTTCAATGCGCTCGGAAAAACTGGAGGCGAAGCTACGCACGTTCTTTCAGCCACCGAAATGCCAGCCCACACTCACAACATTCCCGGCGCATCAGGAACATCCGGTGGATATCCGCCTGCGAACGCGCAAAATGCCGGCGGATGGTCATCGGGATCAGCGGGAAGTGGCGGGGCGCACAACAACTTGCAGCCATATAACACGTTTAACTTCATCATCAAGACGTAAGCCCATATGCCATCGGCTGCAAAGTTCTTTGCCAAGGTCTATTCAAGTTCCGGTAGCACGTTCCGGTGCGTTTTGAATTCCAGCATTCTACTTTCAGTTCCGAGAATCATACGGGAGGTTAACAAACCGGCAGGGGAGATCACCCTTGATCTTGCCCTGCCATGGGACAATTTCGGCTACGGGTCAACCATCAACCTATTTGATCTCGTAAAGGTCTACGCGGTGAACGATGCGAACCCGGGCGGAATCTTGGTCTATCAAGGTCACGTCATTGAAGCGAACGCGATGTACGATGCGATAAGTAATCACGTCACTCTACGAATCTTTCCGATCGACGCTCTAATCGGGAACGCTTTCTGGGTCGGTACCGGATACACGGTGAGCTACGCAAGTGCGGATATCGATACGATGTTTTCGGACGCGATCGACGATCTCAATTCTGTTCACGGTTCGTTTTTTACTAAGAACCTCGGCAATCCAGCGTTGTCGGTATCTGTAAATTTTGTTCAAAAAACTCATCTGGATGCCCTTGCGTCTGCTTTCGCATTTTTGGATGCGACTTGGTATTGGCGTTTGCGTTCGAACGGGCAAATCGACCTTCAGCAATACTCGGACGTCACCGCAACGCATACGCTTGCACTCGGAAAACACGTCGACTCAATCCAAACCGGCAAATCAATTTTGGACGTGAAGAATCTCGTCCGATTGGGATGGGGGAGCGGACCAACGTATGCCCTCTATTCGGATGCGACAAGCCAATCAACATATGGACACCGAGATGAAGCTTTATCTGACTCAGGAATTCAAAATAGCGGGTCGGCTGATTCCAAGGGGAACGGGGAAATTGCTCGATCGAAAAACCCTTTCACAAAAACTCAAATCACGGTCAATGCGAATTATGCCATTGAGACGATTCTGCCCGGGGACACGGTGAAGAT
>CAITMG010000062.1 GCA_903893445.1 Candidatus Uhrbacteria bacterium
GCGACGTCGGTCGACGTATCGCCGATACCAACGGACTTGTCGAGATCGAGATTGTTCTCCTTGGCGATCTTGCGCGTCGCATCGCCTTTCATGAGAACCCACTCGGTTTGCTTTCCGCCCGTGTACAGACCCGTGACCGGATCGAACGGCTGTTCCGTGCCGATCACGATGTGGACGTTGTGCATTTCGCCCAACGCGCGCACCGCCTCGGTCATGGAGCCAGAGATGAATGCGCGCTCCATGCCAACATCTGCAGCCGCGTAGAGCAGCTCGCGCGTGAAGACGTGAACGCGATTCCCTTTGCGCTCGGCGAGTTTTTTCGCGAGCGCGACCATGTCGGAGACACGAATTCCCCGCATGCGACCTTCGCCCTGATAGGCGTGAACTCGCGCATCGACCCACGCACCAAACGGCGCTTTGCGATCACGATACGCATGCAGCGCATCCTCCGTGATCAGATCGAGAATCTTGGGAAAGATCCCATACTCGATGGCAATATTGATGTACTCGTCGAACATCTGCCAGCGCAGGAGCGTCCCGTCGACATCTGAGATGACGGCGGACTTGAGCGCAACATTCACGATCCGCGGAACGGGAATCGAACGTACCGTCACGTGATCATCCGGATCCACATCGAGCGGAAAAAGCACGGGCGGCGCACTGCTGTTTGTCTCTTCTGTCATTCTTACCCTCCGTTGAAGGAACGTGTTGCGAAGGTAGGTGAAAATGCCCGTTTTGTCAACGGACAACGCCGGACGCACTCTGAATCAGTAAGAAATGGAGCGCGACGGCGCCAAGGACGATGGCCGCCGCAAAAATCGCAAAGGTGTTGCGCAATTCGTTGACGATTGCGGCTTTGGCTGTTGGTTCGCGGCCATCAAATAATGCCAGGATGAAAATCACAGTTGCGGCGATCGCGGACGTCACGCACCAGGTGCAAAAGGCATGAATATCCAACCACTGCACAAGTGTTAAAAATCCAGACTCAACGAGACCGATCGTAGCAACCACCAATAATGCAAGGCGCCATGTTCGTTGATGCCACGCTGGGTCGTACGCGCGAAATGCCAATAGAAAGACAATCCCAAGATAAAAAATCACCCCAAACAGCGGACGCGGCAAGCCAAAGGTGTACGCCCATTTTGACGCACGAACGATTTCACAGCCCTGCAAGATGCCGCATGCGATCGGTTTGCCGGATACGTACGTGATAAACAGGTACATGGACGCAAACAGGCCAGCAAGCGCCGCAACCAGCATCACGCGATGAATCGTCACGATGTGCCGCTGATCAATACGAATACCGATGCCGTGTTTTTTCTGTTGCATCACGTCTTGCCGTTGCATGTGTTGGGATTCCATAAGCCTCGTTGTGCCAGTTTCGCATCTTCTTCGAGTTTTTTCAATGTGCGCTTACGCAGCGGATTGAGCGAAAACGACAGATACGCATACGCATAACCATCACGAACCATCATCGCGTTCACATCCGTTCCGTCTTCGAGAAAGACATTTCGCAACAAACGATCGTATTTATCTCGTTCATCAGCTTGCGGATCTGCATCAAGCCTCACGCGCTTTCCATCAACGAGTTCGTGCATGTGTTTTGATGCGTCTTTCCCAAAACACTGCACGGGTTTTCGTGGATCAACGGTCTCGGGTGTATTGATGCCGAGCATCCGAACGCGCTCCTCCCCTGTTTCCCCGTCGCGTTGCACGAGCAACGTGTCACCATCAACCGCACGAACAACGAGCGCGTTGGTCGATGTCGTCACCACAAAATCGCGCACCTTCTTTGGTACGTGGATGTTCTCCGTGGGAGGTTCTTTTTTCACCGTTGGAATGGAAAATTCCATTCTCCAGAAGATCAACCCAATCACAATCACTCCCACTCCGGCGAACGCCAGTGGCTTGAAAAAATGTTTTGACATATGATGCTCTCTATTCAGAGCTACCACGGTTTTGTATGCGTGCAAAGTCCAAACCATCCACAGCAAAACACCCATTTATTCCCGCATATTCTGCGCGGGATGTTGAAGCGGCACTTTTTGCTGCAGAACTTGGAAGCGCGCCCGAAATCGATCTCCACGGACAATCAACAAACATCGCACTGAGTGAGATGGAAACCTTTTTGCATCAAGAAATGATGTACGGATCAGACGTCGTGCGCATTATTCATGGACGCGGTGGACAAATCCTTCGCCAGGCGATCATGAAACGACTTGAACAGATGAAAAAACAACAGCTCGTGGCCGGATATCGTGATACGACAAATCCCATGCAAGCCGGGGCTGTCACGCTTGTCGCGCTCTATCGCATTCCACGTCAGCGCTGACCTGGACACGGTGCAAACTGACACTGCGGACCAATGCGGCCAACCGCAGAACCATCTGGGCACAATTTTGCTTCCATCGAACAGTTGACGATGCCTGTTGGTTGTTTTGGCGTATCCATTAAATTCCACACTTCGAAATTTAAATATGCCGCAAAGCTGATCCAGAAAAAATATGGAACAAGCAACCACGCCGCAGGACGCGAGACGCGATAAAACGCGCTGATTGTTGCGAGAACCGCGAACCACATGAGAACAACTTCAAAATACGCGAGCAACACATTTTGCATCCCAAAAAAGAAAATCGACCACAGCGCATTGAGGAGCAATTGAACAAAAAAGAATTCCACGGCGGTTTTGACGCCATCACGCTTTAAGCCATTGCGCCACACGAGGTGCAACGAAATGCCCATCAAAAGGAACAGAATCGTCCACACCGGTCCAAACACCCAACCCGGCGGGTTGAGTGGCGACTTGGCAAGCGCGGCATACCACGTCGGAATCGCCGGCGCACTAAAATACGCCCCAATCAAACCCGTACAGATCGTGATTACGACTGCACCACCCAGCGAAAGAGCATCATTTTTTTTCATAGATCAAAAACCAATCACGCACCAGTATAGCGCAGATGAAAAAAATTATCTCGCGATCTCCACCATCACTTCGTGTCGCGCGAGCCACGGCGGTGTCCACGGCGCATTGTATCCAGCATACACGGGACTCCCGATCACACGCAGATTGTCGCGCGTCATGTCTGCCAACAATTTTTTCTTCATCATCGCGATCCGCGCATCGGAACGCGACCAAGAAAATTGACGCACCGCAAACATCTTTTCCGGAATCTCAACAATCTTTACGCGATCATCCGTTGGCGTCGGCAGTGTCGCCAATGTTTTGTTTCGCGGCATACCAAACGAAATCACATGCGACTCCCCTTCCATGGTCGCCAACACCGGGGCCGTCATCGCAACCTTCTCTGACTCCACGCGCTGTTCAGTGACCGGCGCGGTCATCGCAATGTTTTGCTGTTTCACATTTCCACCAAAAATATATCCCGCCACGATCCGAAAACCTTCGTTGAGCGCCTCCTGATACGAACCGCGCACCGATGTTTGCGCAACTACGTGCGCTGGATATTTTCGCACCTCATATCCATCGGATCGCTTCGTCACTTCATACGACGCCTGCTCCACACGAGACGACAACAACCCCCACAACGACCACACCAACGCGAGACCAAGCAAAGCGAAAAAGAGATTGAGCATGCAGGGAGTATAGCCCGAATCGACAAAAACAAAACCACACCATTTCTGGTGCGGTTTCGTTTGGCTCGGGGACTAGGGCTCGAACCTAGATTCACGGCTTCAAAGGCCGCTGTCCTACCATTAGACGATCCCCGAATGCGCGAGCATCATAAACAGTTTTCGTTATTGCGTCAAAGGGCGGGAACTTGGTATGCTTTTTGGATGAAACTCCTGCTTATCGCGACGTCGTTCCTTGTTTTGCTTGGCGCTGGCTGTTCGCTTAATCCGACAGATGCGCCAATTGCGTCCTATGACGACTGCGTGTCTCGTGGATTTTCCGCAAATGACGCGCTTGGGCAGTGTCGGGCGCATGGGGTGATCTACTACAAGTACGGACAATCGACCACACCAACCCCCTCGACGACGTCGACGCAGTGGTAAAAAACAAAAAGCGACACAACGAACCCCCGCATTTTCGCGGGGGTTTATTGTTATCCCCAATCGTATCCCCAGGCCGAGATAGGCACACTATATGTTGTGGTATACTTCTCTGCGTGACCACAAGATATTGTGTCACGAACCTTTTTCACTCATTCTTTCTTTTCCTTTTTTGCTCTTATGACCAGTCCTACGGTCATCAAACGGAACGGCGACCGCGTCGCATACGACACATCGCGCATTGAAAACGCCATCATCAAAGCCGCAGAAGCCACCGGCGAATTCGAAGCGAGCGAAGCGCGCAAGATTACGGCTACGATCGACCACTTCGTTCACAAGTCCCGCAAAGAAGGACAAGATCTTTCCGTGGAAGATATTCAGGATCTCGTGGAATTTGCCTTGATGAACTCTGGGCACTATCGCACGGCTCGTTCCTATATCGTCTATCGCGAAAAGCGCGCCCAGGTCCGATCCTCACAAGGCGCGGCCATTGAAGTGGAAAAAACCATTTCCGAATATCTCAACCAATCTGACTGGCGCGTCCACGCCAATGCCAACCAGGGCTACTCGCTCGGCGGCATGATTTTAAACACATCTGGAAAATTGATTGCCAACTACTGGCTCAACTCCGTGTATCCAAAGGAAGTCCGAGACGCGCACATCGAAGGCGACGTGCACATTCACGACCTCGACATGTTCTCCGGCTATTGCGCAGGTTGGAGCTTGCGACAGTTGCTCGAAGAGGGGTTTAACGGCGTTCCAGGCAAAGTCGAATCTGCTCCGCCAAAACATCTTGAAACAGCTGTGGCTCAGATGGTGAATTTTCTTGGCACATTGCAAAACGAATGGGCAGGCGCACAAGCGTTTTCCTCGTTCGACACGTATCTTGCGCCGTTCATCAAGCTCGACAATCTCACCGAAGCGCAGGTCAAACAGTGCGTCCAGCAATTTGTCTTCAATCTCAACGTTCCATCACGCTGGGGCACGCAAACACCGTTTAGCAACATCACGCTCGACTGGACCGTCCCAGAAGACATGAAGGAAAAACATCCGGTCATTGGCGGCGTGGAACAAGCGATCACCTACGGCGACTGTCAGGCCGAGATGGACATGATCAACAAGGTGTTTATCGAAGTCATGTCACAAGGCGATGCCAAAGGCCGCATCTTTACCTTCCCAATTCCAACCTACAACATCACCAAAGAATTTGATTGGGAAAACGAAAATGCCCGCGCGTTGTTCGAAATGACGGCAAAATACGGCATCCCGTACTTCCAAAACTTCATCAACTCCAAGCTTAACCCAAGCGACGTGCGATCCATGTGCTGCCGCTTGCAACTTGATTTGCGACAATTGCGTGCTCGCGGCGGTGGATTGTTTGGCTCCGCAGAAATGACGGGCAGCGTCGGCGTGGTCACGATCAACCTGGCTCGCATCGGCTATCTCTCCAAGACAAAGGAAGATTTTCTCACGCGCCTTGGTCGCTTGATGGACATTTCCAAGACGTCGCTCGAAATGAAACGCGTCGTTGTCGAAGACAACATCGAACGCGGCTTGCTCCCATTTACGAAGCGCTATCTCCCAAGTTTGCACAACCACTTCTCCACGATCGGTCTCAATGGCATGAACGAAGCGTTGCTCAACTTCATGCACAAAGATATCGCGACGCCAGAAGGCAAACAATTCGCGCAAGACGTCCTCGAATTCATGCGCAAGAAGTTGGCAGATTATCAGGAAGAGACTGGCCACTTCTACAATCTCGAAGCCACGCCAGCCGAAGGCACAACGTATCGCTTTGCAAAGGAAGATCGCAGCCGCTTGCCTGGCATCATCCAATCCGGCACGCCAGAAGCTCCGTACTACACCAACTCCACACATTTGCCGGTCAGCTACACAGACGACCCGTTGCATGCCCTTGATCATCAAGATTCCTTGCAGACCGCATATACCGGCGGGACGGTTCTTCATCTCTTCCTCGGCGAACGCGTTCAAGATTGGAAGGCGTGCCGCACATTTGTGCAACGCGTTGCCAACAACTACGCTCTCCCGTACTTTACCATCACGCCAACGTTTAGCGTGTGCCCAACGCACGGCTACATGCGCGGCGAGATTCACGAATGTCCAACGTGCTCGGATAAAATGGAAGTCTGGTCACGCATTGTCGGCTACTTCCGTCCGGTGGATCAATGGAATAAAGGCAAGAAGAGTGAATACAACGATCGCGTCGAATACTGCATCGACGCCGCAGGAACAAAGCAAGTGAAAGTAACGGAAAACGTGTAATTGTTCATGGTTTGTTGTAGGGGCGCACCGGCGTGTGCGCCCCTTTCGTTGCCAATATGAACGGACATTTTGTTTGATTGGGCAGACACATCAGTCTGCCCCTACGGATTTTGATTCATATGCAAATTGCTGGCTATCAGCCATTCAGCCTCATTGATTTTCCGGGCAAAAGCGCGGCGATTATTTTTACGCAGGGCTGCGTGTTTCGATGTGCGTTTTGCCACAATCCGGAGTTGATTCCGCATGAAAAAACGACAACGATTGAATCAGTAACAATTTTAGAATCACTCGCGTCACGCACAAAGATGCTTGATGGACTCGTGATCACGGGCGGTGAGCCGACCCTGCAACCTGGATTGAAAGATTTTATCAAAAGCGTCAAAGCGTTAGGTCTATTGGTAAAACTGGATACGAATGGCGTGCATCCGAATATTGTTTCGGATTTGTTGAGCGAACATCTCATCGACTATGTTGCGATGGACTTGAAGCACACCTGGGAAAAATACGATGACGTTGCGCGCACCGGCAGTCCCCGCGTGATTGAAAATTGCAAAATGACATTCAAGATGATCCAGGATTCTGGCGTCGGTCATGAATTTCGGACAACGGTTTTCCCCGGATTGCACACAGAGAACGATTTTTTTGACATGGTTGGATATTTAAAAGATGGCGAATCCTATTTCATTCAAGAAACTCGATTTACCAAAACATTTGATCCCAATTTGCCGCGTGAGATTGGATTTTCCGTCCCGCAACTTGTGGAGCGATTGAAAGTGGCGTACCCGCGGGTTATCATAGAGGCGAGATAACGCCATGGAACCTTTTTACAAATCACCATCGCGGGAATACATTTTGATTCCCCTGCTTTTTATTGCGTTGCTGATTGATTATCTTGCGCCTGCGGCTGTTGCGATTGTTTTTGCGGTCGTTGTCGTTGCGGCCATCCCGACGTGCATCGAGGCCTTTCATTCGCTCCAACGAAGAAAAATCGGGATTGATGTTTTTAATACCTTTGCGCTTCTTGCGTCGTTTGCAACGCTTGATATTCGATCGTCCATTTTCATCGTCCTCATGTTGTCGTTTGCGCGCTTACTGGATTGGATCACAGAATCCCGCACGACAAACGCGATCGAAAGCTTACTGAAACTCAAACCAACAACGGCCACTGTTGAACGCAACGGCAAGTTAGAGGAAATTCCGCTTGAGCAACTGCGCGTTGGCGACGAAGTTGTCGTTTCCACCGGCAAACGCGTTCCTGTCGACGGCATCATTCTTAAAGGCGAAGCGCATATCAATGAATCTTCGGTGACTGGCGAATCAGAACTCATCAAAAAAAGCGTTGGCGATCTTGTTATTAGCTCAACATTGAACGAATCTGGGGCTTTTAAAATGCGCGCCTCTCGCGTTGGCGCAGACTCAACCATCGAACGCATGGTTGCCTTGATGCGTGATGCGGAAAAAAACAAATCTCATTCGGAAAAACTTGCGGATAAATTTGCTGGAATCTTTTTACCGCTCGTCGGCGTGCTCGGCGTAGGAACGTATCTTTTTACGCACAATCTGAACATGATGGCGGCGCTCTTTTTGATCGCCTGCGCAGACGACATGGCCGTCGCCATCCCACTTGCCATGACCGCTGCACTCGGCCGCGCCGCAAAGCAAGGCGTCATCATCAAAGGCGGAGAATGGCTCGACGCCCTTTCGCGGATCGATACGGTTATTTTTGATAAAACGGGCACACTCACCTACGGCAATCTGCACGTCAGCCAAATATTATTCGAAGATGGCGCGGATCAACAACACACACTTCAACTCATCGCCTCCGCAGAGAAATTCTCTGAACATCCGGTCGGACGCGCGATTTATACGCATCTTGCACAAACGCTCGGCGTGGTCCCAGATCCAGAAAACGTTTCCATTTCTGCTGGAACGGGACTTCGTGCACAAATCGGAAACGAAACCATTGTCCTTGGGAGCGAGCGCATCTTTTCCGAGCAAGGCATCACGATTCCAACAACCGTCCAGGAGCGTATCAAGACAGCTCGTGAGCAACACGGTCAAACGTCATTCCTTGTCGCCATTGACGGTCGTTTTGTCGCAACCGTGAGCGTCAGTGACGTTCCACGTCCACAGGCCGCAGAAAGCGTCATTAAGCTCCGCATGCTTGGCGTGCAACGCATCTGCATGTTTACCGGAGATAACGAACGCATTGCTAAAGAAACGGCTGCCGTCATTGGCATCACCGATGTCCGCGCTGGCATGACGCCGGAGAACAAACTCCGAGCGCTCGAAGAGATCACCAACGCACACCATCTTGTAGCCATGGTCGGCGATGGGATTAACGACGCACCTGCGCTTGCACGCGCGAATGTCGGCATTGCCATGGGAAGCGCGGGAACCGCCACCGCTGTCGAGGCTGCCAATGTTGTTATCCTCTCGGATGACTTATCGCGACTCCCGGCGATCATCAAACTTGGACGACAAACCATGTCGGTGATTCGTACCGACACAATCATTTGGATGATTTCGAACCTATTTGGTTTTGCGCTTGTCTTTACGGGCATCGCCGGTCCGGCTCTTGCCGCTTTTTACAACTTTGCGACGGACTTTTTGCCGCTCATCAACTCGAGCCGACTTTTCCTTGACCACCGACCGCGAGCCAAACGCCCCTAAACTCAAAGCTCAACCTGCACCGCGAGAATGTACCTCACGGCGCGTCCGCTCTTTCGCTGTGGGCCATAAATTGGTGTTGAGGCGAAGGCGATTTTCTCCGAACTTCCGTTTGGTCGTAAAAATTCAAAGACCATTTTCTCGGGCTGAACGCCCCGATAGATCTCGAGCAATTCACGAATCATGCGCGCAGAATCTGCTGGTGGAATAAATTGATCCGCCGGCGTATGTAGAATTTCTTTTCGCGATCTGCCAAAGAGCCGTGCAATTTCCTGATTCACGTACGCGAATCTTGCATCTTTATCTAAAATTGCCACACCGATCGGAAGATCATCAAACCAGGTTGTGCGAAAATCTTTTTCTAAGGAGCCAAGCGAACGTTTTTGTGGCATACTTGTCTCAAGTATATATGAAAACGTCCGTTCGGTCATCCGCACATTTGAAGAAAGACGAACTTTTGACACCACTCGAGCATCTTCATGGACGTGTTCCACCGCTTCAGGTTGCTGACATTGTTTTGATTCGACATAAAAAACATTTTCTCCGCTTTTTAGTTCGTCGTGTCACAAATAGCTACTGGGATCATACGGCGATGGTTGTTTTTACCAAAGATGCGACGCGCGGCTATACGCATGACATTATCGAAGAATCCATTCAATTCGGTCCACTGAATGCGTTACGCCGTGGCGTCGAACTCCATCGACTCACAAAATATCTCAATCGCCCGGATCTCTACGATGTTGGTATTAAGCGTTGCGACGATCTGGATGAGCCGACGCGCGAACGTGCACGATCCTTCATGCTCATGAATGTCGATACGCCGTATTATCGGTTGCCGACCATGGATTTTTTGTTCGCCTCTTTTTCCAAGAAAATTCGCGACTACGTCCTGGCACGACAGCGCTTTTCATGCAGCGGGCTTGTTCAAAAAGCGTTCTATGAGGCATCCGATTGGCGGACGCGTCCGCATTTGATCTTTCGCAAATATGGCGGAACACCAATTGAGCTCCAAGAATTAACCAATCCAGCGGACATCGCATCGAGCGATAATTGCCGTTGGGTTTGGAACCAGCGATAAGCTATGGACGCTCGCTATAACGACTGGGAAGATCTGGTTCCCAATCTCCAAGTTGGAGATATCATGCTCGTGCAAAATATTTTGCCGATCTCCAACGTTGTTCGCTCGTTTACCGGCAGTTATTGGAGTCATGCGGGCATGGTGTTTGAAATCATGCATCCAGATGCGGAAAATCGCATCGCGCTTGTTATTGAGGCGCAAGATAACGGCATCGAGATCCATCGATTGCGTATTTACGCGAATCAACTCGGGATTCAGCGCCTTGGATTTAAGCGCGTCCCCGGTCTCACCGATGAGCAACGCGAAAAAATCCGTAGCTTTTTTATTCAAAATATTGATGTCCCGTACGATTACGGCCGCATTTACAGTTTTGTCTTTGGAACACTCTTTGCAAAAATCTTTAAAAAAGACATTTCCGACTTTGTGACGCGCAAAGGCGTTTCACTCGAAAACTTTGTTTGCTCAACCTTTGTTCAGCGCGCTTTTTATCTCGCCCTTCCACCGGGAGAACGTGATCGTGCCGTTTTTCGCAAAGGAAGCGGTTTAAATTTGCTTGAAAAATTAGAGGTGTGCACGCCGTCAGATATTGCCCACAGCGCGAATGCCGAGTGGTTGTGGAATCCGCGTCACTAGGTCTTTTTTCGTTTTGGCGAGATGACGAGTGATTTTGCCACATTCGTCCACATCGTTTGAATTTCCTTTGCGGCTTTTTCGCGTTCATGCGTAACTGCGTCCGTTGCCTCGTGCAAGGACTCACGCCAAACAGATAACTCCTGCACATCGAGTGAGCGCAGCGCTAACAACATGGAGTAACGCTGAAGCGGTTCAAGCGGCAAACGTGCGATCTGTTGCCAACACGCCAATACATCCGATGTCACACTCACAAACTGCAAATGCATGACGCTTGCCCACTGGCGAACAGACTCCAAAAAACGTCCATCACGCACCGAGATATGTTCCTGCACCTGAACATCTTCCATCTTGCGCAAAAACGGTACGCCTTCGGTTTGCCATAAGTGCAAGGCAGAACCAATTTTCTCCTCGCCGTCATCTGTCAGGACAGCACGAACCAACGACCCACCGGTCGTGCAGAGTTCACCAAGAACTCGACATTCCGCATCAAAGAGTAAAGAGGTTGTTTCCATAGATTAGTCCCGTCGCAGCGCACGATGATGTAACACGTCCGGCAACACGGCGGAGCTCCCGACATGATGAATTTTTTCTCCATCTGCCGCCTCCTGCGTCCGCTGTATTGCATGAAACTTCATGGCAGATTTCATCTCCGGCGTGAGTGCCGCGAGCATCGCAGCGACTTCCTTCTTTTTTTCAGCTGCTAAAATCTTTTCTCGTTCACGATAGCCACGTTGTGCGGCACGCGAAACCGCATCGGCAGAAAGATCTTTTTCCCCCGGCAACGTGTTTAACGCACGCTGAAGTCCAGCCGGAAGGCTGTGTTGCTGCTCGATGGAAAAAGAACGCTTCATCTCCATATTACTTTCGCAGATACTTCCCGACCGCTGCCCATGAAGAAATCGCGACGAGAAATGCTAATGCCCCACCTTCAATCCCAACAATCCATGGCAGATGCGTTGAAAAATAGGTCAACAGGATATTTGGCGTGCCATCGAACATCGGCTGAATCTTTGGATCTGCATAGGCCGTCACCATCATGACGATACCCGCACTAAATAACAGCGACAATCCTGCGAGCAGGATTCCTTCGACGACAAACGGCATCCGGACGTACGAATTGGACGCGCCAACGAGACGCATCACGCCGATCTCTTCGCGTTGCGTATAAATCGCCACACGAATCGTGTTAAATACGATCAATAATGAAAACAGCGCAAAGATTCCGATCAACCCGTAGCCAAACAAACGTACAGAACGGCTAATTTCTTGCACGCTCGCGATCGTCTCCGCGTGATCATCGTAATTTTTTGATTCAATGAAGCTTCCAAATTGCGGATTATCGAGCGCTTGCAGTAAAAATGGATAATCTGTGGTTTGCTTTGCCTTGATGATGAGCGTTGCACCAAGCGGATTCCCATCCACTTCCCCAAGAGCACTTAAAATCTTTTGATCGCCCGCGTGTGCCTTTTTAAATGCATCCAGCGCCTGACTTGCTGGGATCACCTCTGCAGAATCAACTTGCGGCAATGAGGTCATGAAAAATTTTGCTTCTTCTAGAACCGCATCCGGCGTATCCGCCGCAAAATAGACCGAAACATCGATCTTTTGTTCAAGTAAATGAACGGATTGATCCAAGACAACATTGACACCGAGCAACACATTCACGGACAGCAGAGCAAGCGTCAATACAAAGATCGTCGTGAGCGCGAGCCAGATATTGCGCGTAAAATGTTTCCAGGCGGCGACGATGACGCGCCAGGTTGTAATTGGAAGAGCCATTACGTTTGAAGGAGATATTTGCCCTCGGCGTGATCGGATGCGATGCGACCATCTGCCAATGTAATCACACGACGACGCAACGCATTCACAACTTCACGATTATGCGTCACTAGGACGATCGTCGTACCAAATGCATTGATCTTGAGGAGAAGATCGATGATTTCGCGTGTGTTGATGGTATCAAGGTTCCCAGTCGGCTCATCTGCCAATAAAATCTTTGGACGATGTACCAACGACCGCGCAATCACGACGCGCTGCTGCTCCCCTCCCGAAAGCTGACGAGGAAAACGAACAGCCTTTTCCTCAAGACCAACGATCTTGAGCACCTGCGGCACCACATCCCGGATACGCCGCGATGGCTCACCTGCGACTTCGAGCGCAAACGCCACGTTTTCGAAAACGGTTTTTTGCGGAAGCAGTTTAAAATCTTGAAAAACCACGCCGATCTGTCGACGTAAAAATGGAATATCACGCCGTGGGATCTTGGTAATGTCCCATCCCCCAATCGTGATATTGCCGCGCGTTGGGCGCTCTTCTGCGATCAATAATTTTGCCAATGTTGTTTTCCCAGCTCCACTTTGCCCGACAATCGAGACGAATTCGCCATGTTCCACATTTAAATCAACGTCCTTGAGACAGTGGATGTCCGGCGAATACATTTTTGAGACGTGACTCAACGTAATCATGCGTTGCTAGGATAGCAGAAATGCAACTCGCTCGTAAGACGAATATGGGTATAAAAAAGATCCCTCGTTGAAGGGATCTTTTTTCTGGAGCCAATTCCGGGAATCGAACCCGGGACCTCTGCTTTACGAAAGCATTGCTCTACCAGCTGAGCTAAATTGGCTTGGACCTCCGATGGAGATCGGAGGATGGAGCGGGTAGCGGGAATCGAACCCGCCTTTAGTGCTTGGGAAGCACTCATAATAACCACTATACGATACCCGCCTGGGACCCGCGTCCGTCTGATTTGTGCCGAAAGACTATCAGACGAAAGCGAACCGTGCAAGCCCCACAAAAATGCTATTTTTGGGTTGCTCCGGGAAACTGGATAAAGATATGCACATCCGGCTTTGCCAAACGCGTCTGAATATCCGTTTCGAGCGCTGCGGCGCCTGCTTGCGTATCAGATGCATACACGGCGCTTAAACGTTCCGAGAGAAGCTCTGGACGAATGACATTGGCCTGAAACTGACTACGCGTCCAATGAAACGTGTCGCGAAGATACTTGTCTGGATCTGGCATTGTTGAGCTTGCCTGCGCAGCGATTTCGTCAAACTGCTTTTTGACGTCCGCATCGGTCAAGGATAACTTCTTTTCACTTGCGATATCATCCAACAGATCGCGACGCACGAGTTGATCGAGCGCGCCTTTTTCCACATCATCCGTTAACCCTCCTGTTGCACCCGCCTGCTTGCCGGCGTCGGAGGCAAAGTAGTTTTTAATCGCATCACGAGCCTCGAGAAATTGACCGTAGGAGATGGAATGTGAGCCAACGCGAGCCACCGGCAACCAGGATCCAAAGGATCGCACAACGCGGTTATCGCTCCGTTTGACGTAGACGGCTGGAATTAACGCCATAACACCGACTTCAATGGCGACCAAGACGATCAGTCCGATGAGAGCCTTATTTGTACAGTTCTTCTGTTTCATAGCCATAGTGGATTAAGATGGTTGTTTGAAAAGATAATTCCACCACAATTGTGGGTTAGATGGGAAGACCTCGGTTGTGGGCAAAAAAACGTCCGGTTCCGAGGCAGGGGTCGTTGTTGTGGTTGGTTGATACCCATTCATTACAAAAACGCGCTCCCCGTCCTTCTTCCAGCCGAGACGCTCACGCGCCTCTAGCTCAACATGCTCCGGCGATGCGAGCGACTGCGTTAATTGAACAAGCTTCATTTTTCGTCCTTCGAGCGACTGTGCCTGTTCTTGCAGCGCACTAATCTGTCGTTCCACTGTCCAACCGTTATACGTTTCACGAAGCGTCGAGACACCGACGAGTAAAAAGATCGCCGCATTTGCTAACAAAAAAGCCGGCCAGCGCAAAATGGACTTCCAGGTAAACGTCGATGGACTATTCGCCGGTCTTCTCGTCATACAGGAATTCGTCGGTTGCGGCGGATCGTTCGCGTGCCTTGAGAACAGTTTCGATGCGCGTCAGCTCATCTGGCGAATACGACTGCAGCATGGAGGAAATCTTTTTGAGATGTTCCGATGACTCTGCTGGCATTGCCGCAGCGACTGGCGCGGTCTTTGTCACGTGATGGTGACGCAATTCGTTAATCAACTCATGAATAACCTGCGGACGTGGAATACGCTGCGCTTCGAGTGAGGCGGTCGCAGCGGCCGTCTGCACGCGAACCGTCCCTAACCCAAAAACCGTTTCAATAATACCTCGCTTTGACCAGGACACATCCTGAATCGTTGACAGTGGCGCCTCGGTGACGATGCGTGTAAACAATCCGCGCTGATCAACATCCACCAATCGCAGTGACGTCACAATGAGCACATCCGAATCCCACACAAGCAGGACGCGAAATGCAATCCCCAACCCCAGCATGAGTGATGCAAAAAAAAGAATCACGCCAGGCATGCCCCACGAAAACAATGGAAACAGTAAGAAAAATGGAATGACGATAAACAACAACGCAAGTCCCAATCCTGGGAACAACGTAATGACATGACGACGCGTGATCGTGCGGATCCGCTCATCGTCCTTCAAGAGGATAACGTCTTCAGTGCGAAACATGCGAGTTGCTAGCGGACAGTATACCGCGAATGGCGTCGCGTGCCACCTCTCGCTCATCCCACGGTGTTTTTGACCCATTTGGGCCCATGATGGCCTGCTCGCAGCCTTTACCTGTTAACAAAATCAAGTCACCTGGACGCGCTTCATTCATCGCGCGAACAATCGCTTCACGACGATCGAGGATTTCGAGGATTTGCACTCCTTCGCGACCAACAGATCGAGCACCGTCGGAAACCTGTCGGATGATTTTTTGCGGATCTTCGTCGTAGGGGTCTTCGTTGGTGACAATCACGACCGCCGCTTTGCGCGCCGCCATCTCGCCAAGGACTTTTCGACGCCAAACATCGCGTCCACCACCCGCGGAACCCAACACGTGAATCAACCGTGTATGCGAAATCTTTGAAATCGCCTCATACACCTTTTCGAGTGACGCTGGTTCCGGCGCATAATCCACGATGACGGAAAAATCTTGACCTTCGTTGATGCGTTCAAAGCGTCCTGGGACACCGGAAACGTCTGAAAGTTTTTTCAACACGGCTTCGCGCGACATTCCAAGCGAGGTTGCCACCGCAACGGCTGCCATGGCATTTTCCACATTCACCATACCAGGAAGATGCATCGTTGCTGGAGAACCATCAACCGTAAACGTCGACACCCAATTTTTTTCTTCAATGTTTTTTGCGCAGATATCTCCTTCAACGCACTTCCCTGCCCCATACCACACGACATCGCGAAAACCGGTCTTGGCAAAGTCCGCAGAAAAATCTCGATCACGATTCACGATCGCGAGACGCGGAATCGTTTTGCCGTTCAATACTTTTCGCGGCAAAGACGCGGCGTAGCGAAAGAATGCGAGCTTGGCTTTTTTGTAATTTTCAAATCCACCATGCGCCTCAATGTGCTCAGGTGTCAAATTTGTGAACACGGCGACATCGTACGCAATATTTTCATGACGATGTTGCAAGACACCTTGTGATGACGTCTCCACCACCGCATAGCGACATCCGGCATCAACCATCTCGCACAATGTCTTTTGCAAGGCAAAACGGCCGAGCATGGTCATTTTTTTCGTATTCAACCATTCACGATCAGCGACCTTAAAGATCGCCGTCGTTGTACAGCCTGTTTTTTCTCCCGATGCTTCGAGCGCTTTGGCGATCAAATATGACGTGGTTGTTTTTCCATTTGTTCCGGTCACGCCAATCACCACCATCTGCTTGGATGGGTGGCCATATTTTATCGCCGCAACCCACGACAATCCGCGGTGATACTGGTCCATGGCCCACGATGGAATCAAGCGCTTGAGAAGAGACATCATATGTTACAAACCGTACGTTAAAAGCGAGATGACGGCAAAAACGATCGCGATACTGAGCGTGCCAATGGAAAACGGAACAAATAATTGAATTCCCGACCATCGTGCAATCAACAACGCCGTGACACCGACGACTTGAAACAGCATTTTTAATTTTCCGTACCAATTTGCGCTCACATATTCCCCGCGACGACGACGCGCTAAACCGGTTAATATGATCATTAACTCGATCACGATGATAATCGTCGCAAAAACGATATCAATTTCCTGCGCCACAAAAAGTGCGACAACCGAACCGATCAGTAATTTATCTGCCGCCGGATCTGCGACCGTGCCCCACATCGTGATTTGCTTTCGCGTACGCGCCAACGAACCGTCCAGCGCATCTGTCAGTGCGGCGAATAAAAACAACGGGACAACGACCGGCCAATTTTCTCTCCAGAGGTAGTACAGAACAAACGGCGTCAACAGAAACCGAAGGATCGTCAAATGATTTGGTCTGACGTCCCGTGGAATGAGTCGAAGGATGGTTTTTGCGAGAATCCGATCGTGCCAGTACAGTTTGACCGTCTCATTCGTCATGAGCATACAAAAGCGATACTATTATGCCCAGTTATGGATGAAAGACTCAAGGACCTCATCGCCGGTGCCATATTAATTGGCATGTTGGCCGTGAATACCCTGCTCAAATTCAACTCAACGGTGTTGATTCGCTTTGTGGTGCTGTTTGGCGTCTTGTATCACGCCTGGATGATTGGTAAGCGCTTTTTGCCTCGCGCGCACGGTGTCACACAAGCGATTGCCGGTTCGTTGTTCTTTTTTTGCCTGTTTAGCCTTGGATTAACGGCGTGGTTCTATTCCGGCTCACTCCTTGGCCCGGTTGCTGACGCATGGATCCTTGCTGCATCCATGGTGGCGTGTCAGGTGTGTAATTTTATTGTTCCCGAAACAGAAGACCTCCATCCGGACACACCCGAACCTTGGGACGCTCCGCGAATCATCGGTGCGGTCGGTGCTTTTATTGCTGCATCTTGCGCACTGACGTTTATCCTCGTGAGCGCGTCGCGTGCGGCGACGTCCGCTTCGATTCGAACACCCTGGCCTCTGCTACCACACGGCACGCTCGCCGCGATTGCTGTTGTTTGGATGTGCGTGCCGTTATCTATTTGGCTTGCACGCACACGATGGCTGAGCGCCGCGCATGCGGCCATGGCGATTTTTGCCACAACGTCGATCGTTCCATTAATATATCGCATTGGATTTGGATTTGACGGCTTTTTGCATCTTGCGGGCGAACGACAAATCCTCACCACCGGAACGCTCAATCCACGACCGCTCTATTACATCGGGCAGTATGTTTTTACGACCTGGATTTCTCGAACAATTGATCTCCCGATTGAACAAGTTGATCGCTGGCTCGTCCCGGTGAGTGCCGCGATCATCCTTTCGTTAACCGCTGCAATCCTGGCACGCGAACATCAAAAAACGTCCATCATTGCACTTGTCTTGATTCCTCTTGCTCCATTTATCGCAACGACGCCGCAATCGTTTGCCTACATCCTGGGTATTGGCGCCATTCTTTTGGCACTCAATTCAAAAAACACGGTTGCCTGGCCAGCACCGATCCTGCTCGCAGCCTGGAGCATAGCAACGCATCCGCTTGCTGGTGCTCCGCTCTTTCTCGTAACACTTGGATTATTATTGGTTCGCGAAGATCAATTAACCTGGCGTCGCATCACGCGCGATATGTTTGCTGGACTCATGGTGATCGGAACAGGGCTCGCGGTCCCCGTTCTCTTTTTTCTCTTGAGTCGCACAGGAAGCACGCCGATTCAATGGAATCTGTCGTCGTTGTTTGCCGCTGGTCCATGGATGAGTTTTTTTGCGTCCTTCCAACCGTGGATTGGAAATCACTATGTTGTGTGGCCGGCGTTTGCCACACTCATCAATCAATCACTCCCCTTTCTCGGATTCGCTGGGTGGATCTGGAGTCTCACATTATTGCCAAAAGAAAAACGCGCACCTTTTGCCGTCCTTGGGGCGTCTGGTGTGGCGCTGTTCCTTTCTGGAATGGTTCTCAAAACCGCTGGTGATTTTGCCTTTTTAATTGATTACGAGCGAGGGAATTATGCGGAACGCTTATTTGTCCTTGGGGGTTTTTGTCTCGTTCTTGCGGCGCTCCCGGCCGTGACGCATCTTTTTGAACGCGCACGCAAAGAGCCGTCGTTTTTTTCCTTCGCTCTGCTCGTTGCACTCGCTTCGCTTTCCTCCGCACAGGCGTATAACGCGCTTCCACGAAACGATGCGCTCGTCACAGGACGCGGATGGAGTGCGAGCCAAACGGACGTTGATGCAGCCAAAAAAATTGATCGTGACGCGGGACAGGAGTCGTACACCGTCCTCGCGGATCAAAGCGTGAGCGCCGCGGCTGTCTCGCAATTTGGATTTAAGCGCTACAACGGCGATATCTTTTACTATCCGATTCCAACCGGTGGAAAATTATATGACGTCTTTTTGCGCATGACGTATCACGAGCCATCTCGCGACACGGCGCACGAAGCCGCACAACTGGGAAATTCAAAGCTTGTCTATGTTGTGTTGAACGACTATTGGTGGAATGCGGATGCCGTCGGACAATCACTCGATGCGATCGCGAACGATCATTGGAGCATCGGACCAGACACCGGCGCCATCGGAACAAAGGCAGAGGTCTACAAATTTGATTTTACCGCACAGTAACTCCCCCATCCCCCTCTTAAATGAAGAGGGGGTTTAGGAAAATAACGCGTCGGAAAGTTTTTGGATGCAGAGCTGCGGATCGTGTTGAGCGAGAATGCCTTGCGTAGACTGTAGGGGGTAGGCGGTAGGCTGTAGCGCTTCGTTGATGGCTGCAGCGAGTTTTTTGGGATCTGCCGGCGGGACAATCCATCCAGCTTCACCAAGCGTCTCTCGAACGCCACCAACGTCACTCGCGACAACGCGACATCCTGCGGCAAGCGCCTCGAGGATAACGGTTGGTTGATTTTCCATGACCAACGACGGCACAACGACCACGTCACTCTGCAACATCTGTCGCGAGACATCGTCTGGTGTTTTTGCGCCAAGACATGTGACGCGATCACGTTTTTGCGTTTCGATATCTACTCGCAATGTTCCATCACCAATAATCGTCAACTGCGCAGACGCATCAACGTCCTTCCATGCATCGAGCAACAAGCGAATACCCTTATCCGCATCCACACGGCCGACAAACAGGACACGTTGACCTGTTTTTCGGTCATTCTCGCGAAGGCGGGAATCCAGATTCAATGAAATAGGATTTGGGATGATTACCGTCCTCACCGTCCGATCAAACATCCAAAACTTTTTATGCATGTCGAGCAGCCATTGCGTTGGCGATACGACGACATCTGGATTGCGCATTGCACTTTGACGGAGGAGCGACCAAGTCATGCGCCATATCCATCGCGCCCAGCCAAATGACTCGCCAAACACGATTTGACCAGACGGCTCAAAAAGCTGCACATCATGCAATACATGCACCCATCGAATACCAACATCAGAAATTGCCCGCGGCGTTTTAAATCCACACCCCGTCAGGTTGTGCGTCAACAGGACTCTCGGTTCCCACTCTAAAATCTCTGCCACTTTCACATCATCACCAACCAAATCCTGCGCATGAAACGCCAAACGCGTCAGCGCGTCCATGCGCCCAAGCTCTGCAAATGCGGCGCGCGGACCAAACGCTTTGACTTCGTGTCCAAGGCCACGCAACAATTCCGCATAAAGATATGCGATGCGGCCAGCGCCACCCGTTGCGTCGGCTGTTGGTAAAACGTTGCTTAAGATTGCGATGCGCATACGTTGTGATAGACCTCCATTAATCCGTCGATATGACGGCTCCACGTGAATCGCTCCATGACGCGCTGATGCGCACGCGCGCCCATCGCATGACGAATATCGTCATGATCTGCGAGATAGCTGATTCGCGTCGCGAGCGCCGATGCGTCAGACACCGGCACCAAAAAACCCGTTTCTCCATTTGCGACAACCGTGCGCACACCCGGCAAATCCGACGCAACAACCGGCACGCCACACGCTTGCGCCTCCAACGCCGCAAGGCCAAAGGCTTCGGCCTGAGACGTCGACGGAAACACAAAGATCTCCGCTGATTGATACGCGCGCACCAAATCGCTTTGCAAAATCTTCCCCGCAAAATGAACACGATCCGCAATGCCAAGCTGTTTTGCCTGCGCTTCAAATCCCGCGCGCAGATCTCCATCACCAACGAGTGTCGCGCGAATATGTTTTGGTAATTCCGTCATCGCACGAAGCAAGACATCCACACCTTTAAATGCATGTGCGGTATCCATTCCGCCGACGTGGAGGAGGGAGAAAGGACGAACTGAAGTAGCTGGTAGCTGGTAGCTGGTAGCTGGCGAGGGGTAAAAAATCTTTTCATCGATGCCAAACGGCAATTCGATGACGCGATCTTTCCATGGCGCAAACGATGAATGTTCAGCGTAATCTTTTGACGAAACAAGCAACGCATCTGCCGCATCCAAAATCCCTTTTTGAAAAAGCGCACGATGCAGATCAAATACCTTCCCCTTCCATCCACGCGCCATCGCATCCATATGCAGTGTGATCACGAGCTTTTTGATCACACCGTTTTTTCGTAATCGCGCGATCTGTCCAGCGGTTCCGTAAAAGGGATAATGCAAATGAACGACATCAGCGGATTGGAGATCGGCAAGCATCGGTTTCAAATTCAAAAATGCGGCGTTGCCGAATTTAACCGCTCGAACTCCCACATTCGTGGGCGCAATGAATTGCGCCCCTACGTTGCGTGCAATTAATCGCTGGACTTCTTCAAACGCAACCGCGCCGATTCCTCCGGTTTGTGGTGGGGCAACGCAAGCAAAATGAATGACGCGCATATCACCAAAGAACGATCAATTTAACCATTTGAAAAAGGAGATCCCACGTTGGATTCACAATATTTTTAATCACCGGATCCTCAAACTCCTGATACGCAATTCGCGAGGTCATTGATCGCAAAATGACGCGATCAGACATTTTTCGCTTTTGCGCAATTTGCGCACGACCACGGAGCAAAAACGCCCAAGCTTTTGGCGACCAAAACCACAGATGCGCGCGAATCTTTTCTTTCCAAAAACCACCTTTGACGGCATAGACCATCAATGCCAAATCCGCGATCCACAGTTGCGGCAAGAGCAAAATAATTGTGAGGAGATGGTAATTTTTTAACACGACGGCGATGCGATTGCGTTCCATCCAATACCACTTGCTGATTGAGCGCGAAAATTCATAGCGATGACGAATCACACTCTTTGGTGCAAGGACATTCGTGTATCCAAACAACATCATGCGCCAACCCAAATCCAAATCTTCGTGATACATCCACAGCGTTTCATCAAACAACCCAACATCGCTCAACGTACGCGTTGGATACAGCACACCAGCGCCAGACGCATACGCGATTTTTTTCACGCCATCGGGAACAAGCCCACGTTTTTCGTGATAGCCGAGACAATATCCCATGCCCAGATAATGAATCGCATTGCCACGCGAGTTCACTTCATCTGGATTTTGTTGAAGGACGATCAGGGATTGGACGGAACCAATCATCGGATCCGCTTCGGCGACCGCAACGACTTCGCGCAACGCCGATGGCTCAAAGCAGGCGTCCGCATTGAGCAGATACACGTACGTCGTCCCCTCCTTGATCGCTTCACGCATTGCGAGGTTATTCCCACCAGCAAAACCACTATTCCATCCCGGCTCATGAAAAATGACGCGCGGCATCTGATCGGCAAAACGCGCGATCTGTTTTTTTGCTTCTTCGAGCGAGCCGTCACCCGGATTGTTGTCAACGATATGCAATGTCAACGATTCACGCGGATACTCAACCTTCGCCACACTCTCAATCAACGCAGGCATGTCTGCTGCGCTTTTGTAGAGCACCGTAATGATCGCAACGGATGGGTTCATGATTTTTTGAGATCTTTTAACGCATCACGTCGGACGAGTTCGGTTAATTTGCGTTCTTGTTTTTCAAAGGCAACAAAAAGTTTAAAGACAAGCACAAACAACAACATCACCGAACCGTACAGGACAAAATCCGAACCACGACCAACACCAAAAAAGTTTGCGACCAGCGTCGTTGTCCACGGCATGGCAATGCCAACCGCCGCACCAACCCACAACAACGACCATCCAAGCGCTTCGCGAACCGTCACGACGCGTTGACCGGCACGCTTCCACGTCACGAATAACGCGATGAGCAAGACAGCAATGAGAACAAATTGAATCAGCATAGATATTAGTCAGCAAAGACACCGATAAAAAGTTGCCACGCGATTTTGAGTGCGTCCGTGGATTTCTGTCCTTTGGCGAGCGACTCCGCGGTGTAGCGAATGCGCACTGGCACCTCGACCCACCGCAATGATGATCGCGTGACGCGACGCAAAATTTCGGAACAATGCGCCATCCGGTCCTGCACAAAATCAATTTCTCGCGCGGCTTTGGCGGACAACGCACGCATCCCACTTTGCGGATCTGTGACGCGTCGCGGAATCCCCATTGCCATCACATTAAACGTGCGAGCTGCGTGCAACAATACGCGACGGAACAGCGGAATCCCCTCTGGCACCTCACCAAGAAAACGCGACCCAAACACGACATCCGCCGCATCATCCGCAATCGGTTTGACGAGCGATGGGATAAAACTCGGATCGTGCTGGCCGTCCGCGTCCACATGCACAATCACGTCTGCGCCAAGGATCAATGCCGCCTCGGTCCCTGTTCGGAGCGCGGCACCCTGACCGCGATTGAGTTCGTGCCGAAGGACGGTCACGCCCTGTTGCGCTGGAACCGCGTCCGCCGTGCGATCCCCAGAGCCATCATCAACCACAACAATACCGTCCACCAATGGGCGGACAGCGGAAATCGTTGTTGCGATCCGGGACGCTTCGTTAAACGCCGGAATGACAGCCAAAACCTTCATACCGCCAGCTTACGTGATTATTTGATTTTTTTGTAGTCCAACGGCACACTTGGGCCATATGATGACCAAAGAACCCTTTTTTGAGCTCCCGACCTGCAGTATTTTGAACACCTACCTCGCCGAACGCATCGAACACCCGGAAAATGCAGAGGAAATCGACAAGCGCATCGTTGAGACGTTTGAAAAGACCGTGGCGATTTTTGTGCTCGATATGTCCGGGTTTTCCCGCCTCGTGCAGCGCTATGGCATTATCCACTATCTCGCGATGATTCAGCGCATGCGCCAGGTTGTTGGACCGGCCGTGGAAAAAGCTGGCGGATTAGTTGTGAAATTTGAAGCGGATAACTGCTTTGCGGTTTTCCCACATCCCAACCACGCCATCGAAGCCACCAAGCAGATTTATCACGATTTGAAGGTCGTGAATGATGTCACGCCGGATGAAAGCGATGTTCACGTGTCGATCGGTATTGGCTATGGCCCGATCCTTCTTGCGTGCGACGACATGTTTGGCAACGAGATGAATCTTGCCTCCAAACTTGGCGAAGATGTTGCCGAGAAAGACGAAGTTCTTCTCACCGAAGAAGCGAAAAAAGCGTGCACGCTTGATGTCACGACAACCGAAATCCCACTCACGGTCAGTGGCGTGAATATGAAATCGTATCGCTTGGAACCGTCGGAACCTACGACAGTTTAAATCCAACCTGCGCCTTGTGCGCGATGGTGTAATCGATTGTTCGCTTCAGACCTTCGTCGAGTTGCACGAGCGGCAACCATCCCAATTTGTCTTTTGCTTTTGTGATATCTGGAACACCAAGCGGCGTCATAAACAACAACGGCGGTTCAAACTTGATACGTGCGGTTGAGCCCGTCATTTCAATGATGCGCTGCGCGACATCGACGATCGGAAAATCTTGATCGCTCCCAATGTTGACTGGACCAATCCCCACTGGCGCGGACA
Organism: Candidatus Uhrbacteria bacterium; assembly: GCA_903893445.1. Classification (GTDB taxonomy): domain Bacteria; phylum Patescibacteriota; class Patescibacteriia; order 2-12-FULL-60-25; family 2-12-FULL-60-25; genus CAITMG01. The sequence goes on from CAITMG010000062.1 coordinate 24,507, forward strand.
TGAGTTTTGTCATCCCGTCCACCACATCCGAAACGTACACGAGCGATGTCGTGAATGTTTCATCGCCGTAAATCGCAAGTTCCTTGTTATCCAACGCATCTGTAATAAAATCCGGGATCATCTGACCATCGAATAATGGCATGCGTGGACCGTAGGTGCGAAAGATGCGCGCGATCTTTGTATCAATGCCATGAACCTGATGATACGTCTCGCACATCGTCTCGGCATAGCGTTTTCCTTCGTCATAACAGGCGCGCGGTGACAGGGCGTTTACGATCCCAAATTCGTCCTCTTTGTAGGCATGCGCATCCGCCGGACGCGGCCCATACACCACAGAGGCAGAACCAAACAACAACTTTGCGCGATACCGCACTGCTAAATCGAGGGCGTTTTTTGTGGCGAGTGAGTTTGAGAGCAACGTCTGCATCCGATATTGATCAAACTTTTTTGGACTTGTTGGACAGGCGAGATGATAGATTTCCTGGATCCCCTGAAACTTTACCCGAAAACGACCAAGCTCTGGAAAGGCTTCTGGGTCAAACGGGGTCGTAAAGTCATGACGGATAAATTCAAAGTCGGAGTTTTTGAGCAAGTGATCGATATTCGACTCTTCGGATGTGACAAAATTGTCGACGCAAATGACGCGCGCATCCGCAAGGAGTTTTTCGCACAAAAACGATCCGATGAATCCGGCGCCGCCGGTCACCAGGATGTTCTTTTTTTCAAATACAGGAGCTGTGGCCATATGAGGAATCGATCGTTCAGCTTGTTAGCGTATTAAAAACTGACTTGTTGTCTGTGCGATTTGGCGTACTCAATCATTTTCTCTAATCCATCCTCGATGCGCACAAGCGGCAACCAGCCAAGGATTTCTTTTGCTCGCGTAATGTTTGGTAAACCAGCTTCTGTGAGATGCGAATACGGCGCTTCAAAGCGAACGCGAGATTCCGAGTTGGTCAACTCGGCAATCTTTTGCGCGATACTCACCAAGCGCAAGTCTTGATCAGATCCAAGATTTACAACCGTGACTTCGACCGGCGTTTTCATGAGTCGAATCAATCCGTCCACAATATCTGTCACAAAGGACATGGACGTTCGCGTCTCTTCATCACCCGCAATCATAATGTCGCGACCATCCAACGCGGACAAAATCATATCTGGAATTAAGTTGCCGTCAAAAATCTTCATGCGTGGACCGTAAGTGCGAAAAATACGCGCGATCTTCACATCTAGCTTGTAGACGTCCGCGTAAGTCTGCAAAATCGCTTCGGAAAAACGCTTGCCTTCATCGTACGCCCCGCGAGATGTTAAATGATCAATGTGACACTCATCTGTTTCGGCATACGAAGACTTTCCTGGCTGTCGCGGCCCGTACAAGACACTCGATGAGGCATACAACACTTTGGATTTGTGTTGCACGGCAAGATCCAACACGTTTTTCACACCAACGGAATTGGTCAAAACGGTTGCGATTTTGTAATCATCAAAATGACGTTTCGAAATCGGACACGCAAGATGATAAATTTCCTGAATCCCTTGAAATCGGATTTTAAATTGTTCGAGTTCTGGCAACGCCTCCAAGTTCAACGGCTTAATGATGTCGTGATTAATGAACTCGAAGTTTGGATCCTGCAAGAGATGATCGATGTTCGCGACATTGCTCGTAATAAAGTTATCGACGCAAATGACATGCGAGTCTTTGACGAGACGATCGCACAGATGCGAACCGATAAAGCCGGCGCCGCCGGTGACAAGGACATTCTTTCGTTCAAAAATTGGTTTGTCATTCATGATACGGGAATTGTAGCACAGCGTTGGCAGTAGGCTGTAGGCGGTAGCACGAAAAAGCTATAGCTACAGCCTACCACCTACTGCCTATCGTTTCTTCAAAAACCGCCACGGTTCGGGATGAAATGTAAACAACCGATGCGAGGAAAATGTGAACGTCGCAACAAGAAACGCGGTTGCAATAATCACGATAAAATCTGACAAATGCATGATCTCGTGACCAATCCAAAAAATAATTGCATTCAGCGCAATAGACGCTAACGCAACAAGAGCAAAGCGACCCATCGTCTCGGGAGATCGTTTCACTTTTCCAAACGTAAAATGTCGATTGAGTTCGTAATTAAGCCACGTCACGATCACCACGGTGATGACGTATTCCACGGTGTGTGGACCGCTCACCCACAGCACGCGCGAAAAGAGCGCATACAACCCAACCGTGAGCGCAAGACTCGTCACACCAATCACACCAAACGAAAACAACCGTGCAAATTCTTTGCGAAAAAGGTGAATCGCTTTTTGGATCATCTCGGCCATAGTTGATAAAACCACCATCCTGCTTCGCGTTGCTCGCCGGATGGGATCTGTGTCCACCGTGTGACGCTTAACGGTTTTGCGGACTCCGCAATCCCACCACTCGTGATTGCAAACGTTACGGTCTTTGCGTCGGATTGTATCTGAAATATCGCAGAGTCTCCATTTCGTTCACCGCGACGAATCGTGCGAAACGTCGCACTTGTCCCAAACGACGCAACGTTGCTCCCATAGAGTTTTCGCGGACCATTTCCGATCACGGAAACCACAGAACCACCTTTTGCCGTTCCAATAAAAAAGGATGGCACAGGCTTTGTCATGCTCACGACGGAAATACCTGATGTCCCGGTTGCGCTAAACGGATAAAAAACGCGTGCCGATGTTTGACCCGGAGAAACCATCCACGCACGACGTCCGTTTGCTTCACCAAATAACAACGTATCCTGACCTTTAATCTCCAAATCCTCAGCCGCAATCAATGCGCCACCGCTCACATCAGAACCAAGCGACCCAGCCGCAATCAAGAGTCCATCTGGACGGTACACTTGCCAAGCCCCAAAGCGATCACCAATCATCGTTACGGCGATATCTGGTTGGACGTCTTGTTGCCATCGCACGAATGTTGCACGAACGCCGCGAAGATCACCCGTTGAACCAACGGCGAACCGAGAAATCACATGACCGTTTTCATCTTTGACACGAACCATCGGCTGATTCCCCGGTGCAGAACCTTCGAGTGAGAGCGGACCCAGTCGTGCCGACGCATCATCCTTTGCCAACGCACGCGCTACATTGATTCTCCCTTTTCCCATCTTGCCTGCCATTGCTGGGTCAACTGAATCAATCGAATCCGCGGTATCAATAATCCGTTTTGCGAGTTGCGGTCCACGCCATGTTGGATGCTCTGCCTTGAGCAACACGGCCAATCCCGAAACCAACGGCGCGGCAACGGATGTCCCGTTTAAATCGCCA
>CAITMG010000063.1 GCA_903893445.1 Candidatus Uhrbacteria bacterium
AATCCTTGTGCGTGAGCGCGGTGAGCGTGCGCGTGGGGTGATTAAAAAACTGTATTCGTGGGATTCGGTCGTGATCCGGATCGAGCATGTGTACCAAGAATTGTGTAAAAAATAATCTATGAAACTTTCCGCCGGACTCCAGGGATTAAAAAAAGAATTCATCCGCATTGAAAAAGCGCGTCGTGAATTACAACAGATGAGCGCAACAGCCGCCCGCTTATCCAAGCAGGCGATTTTTTCCTTCCAGCGCGCTGATCTGACACAAGGCCGAGCTCAACTCGCCGAAGCTGAGCCGCTATTGATCAAAGGTCGTCAGATGGTGAAAAAGGATGTTCGCCTCAATGCCGAAGGTGTGTGGCGTGCGGCGCTCGAAGAATTTTGTGAAGCATCATTTGTCGAAAAGATTGTTCAAGGCGCAGATCTGTTTCCGCCACAGATCGTCACAGATGAACCGGATATTTTGATTGGTGGAATGGCAGATGCGGTTGGGGAGGTTGTTCGTCTCGCGGTGCGCAGTGCAACGGAACATGACGCGAAACGCGTCAACGAGTTGTTTGCACTCGCCGAATCATTGGTTGCCTTTTTGACGTCGTTGGATTTAACGGGGAACTTACGTTCCAAGGGCGATCAATCACGACAGCATCTGCGTCGCTTAGAGGATCTGCGGTACGAAATGTCACGACAAAAATAACATGACAGACAAGCCGGCCATCGCCGCCATCGTCGCGGCCTACAACGAAGAGCCAACGATCGGAGCGATCGTTCAGACGCTTTTTGATTCCAAATTATTTCGTGATGTCATCGTGATTAGCGATGGATCAACCGACCGCACCGCAGACATCGCGCGTGCATGTGGCGCATCGCTTGTGCATCAATTCCCATGGAAGCATGGGAAAGGCGCGGCGATGATGCATGGCGTCTCGCACACAGATGCGCCAATTTTGTTTTTTCTCGATGCCGATCTCAAAGGATTGCGAAAAGATCATCTCGAAAAAATTCTTGAGCCCGTTTTAACCGGCAAGATGGCGATGTGTGTTGGGATTCGCGACCGCGGCTGGTTGTTGATGAAGCTCGCCACACTCTTGCCACTCATCGGTGGGGAGCGTGCGATGTTGCGTCACGTCTTTGAAGGTGTGCCAGATAAGTACCTGCAAGGGTTTATGGTCGAAGGAGCGCTCAATTACAATTGTCGCATGCATCATTTACCGTATGGGACGGTGGAGTTGCCGGGATTAACCATTCGTCGCAAGATGCAAAAGGTGGGATTTTGGAAAGGACTGATCGAGTATATTCACATGGCATACCAGATCTGGAAGGCAATTATTCTTGTCCGCATTGCGCATTGGAGAGGTGAATTTCTATGAAAAATATTGTGATTTGTGGGCTGGGGCAATATCCGCAAGGAAGTGGCATTGCCGCGGCACTCTATTTTGCGAAGAAAAAAGACAACGTCTTGGTGTCAGATTTTTATTACACGCCAGCAATGGACAAGAACGTTGCCCGACTCAAAAAATTTAAAAACGTCCGATTTTTGTTCAATACCCATCCGCTCGAAGAGATCTCGTTAGCCGACTTGGTGATTCGTCATCAGCGCATGCGCAAAAATGAGCCAGAGATGATCGAAGCCGAAAAACGAAACATTCCAGTGGAAACCGCCGAGTCGTTGTTTATGAAGCTGTGTCCGTGTCCCGTTATCGGCATTACGGGGACGCGTGGCAAGAGCACAACAACCACGCTTGTCGCAAAGATGCTCGAAGCATCTCGCAAACATGTGTGGCTTGGTGGAAACATCCTTGTGTCACCACTGATGTTTTTGGATAAGGTCCAAAAGAAAGATCTTGTCGTCCTTGAGTTGAGCAGCTTTCAACTCGAGGGTACGGGTGCGGCAGGGATTTCGCCACACATCGCTTGTTGGACCAATTTGATGCGTGATCATTTAAACGCCTATCCCTCGATGGTGGAGTATGCCGAAGCGAAGGCGCAGATTCTCCGTCATCAAACAGGGAATGATGTCGTGGTGTTAAATGGTGACGATAAAATCACCTCAGCCAAAATCAAAACCGCTCCAGGACGAGTGTTGGTATTTACAGCGAAAAAATCAAAACGCAGTGATGCCTGGCTGACGGAAGATGCGTTGATGATCAAATCTGGAGAGAAAGAGGTTGAGCTCATTAAAAAATCCAAACTGCGCATTCATGGCGAGCATAACTACGCAAACATGTTGGCCGCAGCACTCACGGCACAGTCTGCAGGCGCATCACTCGTCGGAATGCGTAAGGCACTCGTTGCGTTTAAAGGTCTTGAGCATCGGCAAGAGATTGTCGCTGTCAAGAAAGGCGTGACGTACATCAATGACACGACCGCAACAACGCCAGATGGTGCGATTGCGGCGTTACGCGCATTTTCTGCAAAAAATCGCACCATCCGATTAATCATCGGCGGAGCAGATAAGGAATTAGAATTTGCCGACTTCGCAAAAGAGCTCAAGCGGTCGAACGTTGATGTCGTTGTGTTGCCAGGGACAGCTTATGCAAAATTAACTGGCGCGTTGCACGCTGAGCGTGTTGCCTTTGAGGACGTCTTAACCTTGCGTGAGGCCGTTCATCTCTTAAAAAAGCGAGCAAAACCTGGCGATGTTCTGTTATTGTCTCCGGCTTGCGCTAGTTTTGGTCTGTTTCAAAATGAATTTGATCGCGGGGAGCAATTTAAAAAACTGGTGGGAAAAAAGTGATGAATTGACACATTGGGGAATGGAGCGCATAATCATACAAATCATATTTGTATGAAAAAACAATCCGGCTGTCCGATGGATGGCAACATGGGCGTTTCTGTCGTCGGCGAACGAGGACAGATCGTGATCCCAAAAGACTTTCGAGATGCATTAAAACTCGAAGCAGGCACCAAGGTGGTGCTGTTTCAGCATGGTGACGGTCCACTCATGATCGTTCCGATGGAAAACATGCAGGAAATGATGTCGCGTATGGCGACAAAGTTCCAAAAACTCGCTATACTCACCAAAGAATAACCACTATGACTGTCCCTTCCTTCTTGAAGAAAAAAAGCACCTATATTGTTGGCGGCATCATTTTGGTTGCCGTTGGTGGATATTTGCTCACACGCGGCAAAGGAAACGCCGCTGTCTATGAACTTTCACCGGTCGTTCAGCAAGATTTGGCACAAACCGTCGAAGTTTCGGGCGAGCTCAAACCAGCGACGCGTATCGATCTGGCGTTTCAAGGGAGCGGCACGGTTGAGTCCATCAATGTGAAGGTTGGAGACACGGTAAAAAAGGGTGATCTCTTAGCTCAGTTAAAAAATGACGACATCTTGTTTGCGGCAAAAAATGCGCAAGCTGCTTTGGCGATCGCACAGGCAAACTTAGACGCTCGCCTGGCAGGGGAAACAAAGCAAACGATTGCGATTGCCGAGACACAAGTTGAGCAGGCTCAGGCTTCATATGATAAAGCTGTTTCAGATTTAGCCAGCACACAGCAAACGACGGCGGATAACCTCAACTCCGCATCCATTGCGCTTGAGACGGCAAAACATAATTTGGATAACTCCGGAGCAACGGTCTCGCAAAACGTGACCAATGCGTACGATTCCGCGCGAACATCTTTACTGACCGCGCTTGGTCCGTTGCAGACAGGTCTCACGGATGGCGACAACATTATTGGCGTTGATAATTCGGCTGCGAACCAATCCTATTCAAACGTACTCGGATTCTTGGATTCCTCATCCATGTCCAATGCAAAAAACGCCTATGCTGATGCAAAGGCGGCAAAGTTGGATGCGGAAAATGACGTTCGCATGTTGTCATTTAGCTCAACAAAAACAGACATCCAGGCCGCTGCCGCAAAAGTTCAAACAGCCATTTCACTCGTTCAAACCTATTTAACGGATGTTCAAAAGGTTTTAGCTGCATCCATCACATCGTCAAATTTAACGGCATCGGATTTAGCGAGCAAAAAAGTCACGATCGACTCCGATCGCACAAGCGTGAGCGCACAAAACTCAACGGTGCTGACAGCATTGCAGTCGGTAAAAGGAAGCGAGCTGACGCAGACACAAACCGTCCAGCAGTTGCAGGACGCCTACAACACCGCACAATCTGCCTATAGCGTGGCTAAGACAAACGCCGATACGCAAGTTCGTGGCGCAAAGGCGAACGTCTCCATTCAAAAAGCCGCATTAGATGCCGCAAAGGCGACGCTCGATCTCAAAAAGTCACCTCCACGTTCTGTTGATGTGCAAAGTTTGCGTGCCTCAATCTTGCAGGCTTCGGCAAATGTCGATAAGGCACAAAGTGATTTAAAGAATATCGAAATTATTGCACCAGAGGATGGGATCATCTCAGAGATTATTCCAACGATCGGTGAACAGGTGACGATGAATACGCCACAGATTCGCATGATTACCACGCAGACGTTTGATATCGAAGCATCCGTCCCAGAAGCTGATATTTCCAAAGTCGCGGTTGGTCAATCTGCGAGCATTACGCTGGATGCGTACGGCGACGAAGTAAAATTTGCCGGAAAAGTGACGGCAGAAAATCCAGATCAGACAAAGATTCAAGACGCCGTGTACTACGTCGTGCACGTCGAGGTTGATCCATCTGGACACAATATCAAGCCAGGGATGACCGCGAACATCACAATTGATACGGCTGATCGAAAGAACGTCCTTGTGATGCCATTGCGTGGCGTCTTAACAACGTCTGACGGCAAAAAGACCGTTCGTGTGTTGATCAACAAAGTCCCGGTGACACGCGAGGTAACACTTGGTCTTCATGGCGATAACGGTCAGGTGGAAGTACTCTCTGGCGTTGCCGCTGGTGAGCAGGTGATCGTTGGGCAAACAGGTGGAACAACCCCATAACCATGGCTGATGTCATCCAGGTCATTGACCTCAAAAAACAATATGAGAACGACGGCGTGATTACGCCTGTTCTTCATGGTCTCAATTTCTCCATCAAAAAAGGGGAATTTGTGGCCATCATGGGTCCGTCAGGTTCCGGCAAATCAACGTTAATGCACATCCTTGGTTTTCTCGACAACATCACGAGTGGAAAATATATTTTTGATGGACAGGACGTTTCCACGCTCACAGATGATCAATTGTCGGAAATGCGCGGCAAAGGTGTGGGATTTATTTTTCAGGCATTTAACCTTTTGCCAAAGACGAGTGTCTTGGACAACGTCATGTTGCCCTTGCTCTATTCGGATGTTCCGGTGGCAAAGCGCTCCGAGATGGCAAAAAAGGCGATTGAATCCGTCGGACTCACGCACCGCATGAACAATCTGAGCAATCAGCTTTCTGGTGGTGAGCGTCAGCGTGTCGCGATTGCGCGCGCGTTGATTCGTGAACCAGCCGTGATTTTCGCAGATGAACCAACAGGGAACTTGGATTCTAAATCTGGGACACAGGTCATGGAGCTATTGCAAAGATTAAATATCGAAGACGGTCACACGATTATTCTCGTGACGCACGAAACGTATACATCAGAACACGCCGAGCGCATTTTGCGCATCAAAGACGGCATGATTCAGAGCGATGAAAAGGTGCAAAATCGCCGCATTGCGCGCGATGGAGAGATTCTCAAATAACACATGACCACGTCAGATCTCATCAATAGCTCATTGCAAAGTCTCGCGCGCACAAAGGCGAGATCAGCCATGACCATGTTCGGCATCGTGATCGGCGTGATGTCGGTGATTATGGTGCTTTCGATTGGTGAAGCGGCACAGCGATACATCTTGGGACAAATTTCCTCATTTGGTTCAGATGTGATTTTTATCATGAATGGTCCGGATACGACGTCCAGCGGACAGCCATCGCCATTTATGAAGGAAAGCATCACGGACCGTGATGTGAAGCAGATGCAGCTGCTGCCGTGGGTGACGGTTGTCGCGGGTCGGTTGGTTTCGAGCGATACCGTTGTCGCGCAAGGGATTTCAACAAGCGCGTCCATCGTCGGAACGATGCCGGACGAACTCAAATTAGCTGACATTCACGTTCAAAGCGGAACGTTTTTTACACAATCCTCCGTGGACAGTCATTCACGAGAAGTGGTGCTTGGGTATGATGTCGCGCAGGCTGGTTTTGGCGCAGAGAATCCGATTGGAAAAACCATCAAGATCAACAGCGTTGGTTTTCGTGTCGTTGGCGTGATGCAAAAAGCAGGATCAAAAGGATTCACCAACATCGATAAACAGGTATTTATGCCAGTGACGTCGGCGTTGGATTTGTATAACAAAAAGTACATCACGTATTTGGAGGTCAAGACAAACATCACCAATTTAAACGAAGCAAAACAACGCATCGCGGTTTTTATGCGAGAGCGTCACAATATTGATAATCCGACCGGCGTGCTCGCAAAAGATGATTTTCACATTCAGACGCAGGAAGATTTGATCAAAACGACCAGCACCATCACAGACATTTTGCAGATCTTGTTAACATCGATTGCCGCGATTTCATTGCTCGTTGGTGGGATTGGCATCATGAACATTATGTACGTCTCTGTCACGGAGCGTATTAAGGAGATTGGTTTGCGCAAATCGATTGGTGCACATAAAAAAGATATCTTACGACAGTTTATCGTTGAAGCTGTCGTGCTCACGATTTTGGGCGGGATGATTGGGATTGCGTTGGGTATTTTGTTTTCCTGGACCGGAATTCAAATCATTAACAACCTACAAGGTGGATGGTCGTATGCGATCAGCTGGAATGGCGTGTTTCTCGGCTTGAGCGTGTCTGCGGCCATTGGGTTGTTGTTTGGGTATTTTCCAGCACGTAAAGCCGCGGGGTTAAATCCAATTGACGCCTTGCGCAAAGAATAATATGCGATGGAGAGATGTCTTGCCGTTATCATTCGCAGCGCTGCTCATCAACAAGGGGCGCACGGTTTTGACGATGCTGGGAATTATTATCGGGATCTCATCGGTCATTTTGATGATTGGCGTGGGCCAGGCAGCGCAAAGTTATTTATTGTCGCAAGTTGCCTCGTTTGGGAGTGATCTTGTCTTTGTTCAGCCGGGTCCTGGGGATCAGACACGTGGCGGTCCACCAAGCACAACGATCAAACAGAGTTTAAAATTGGCGGACTACGAAGCGATCAAACGCGCGGGTTGGGCAAAAGGCGTTGATGCGAATGTCATCAGTTCTGATCTCGTTTCATACGGCGGAACGGATAAAATTACATCTGTGTCTGGCGTCACGCCGGATGAACAGATGGTCTTTAATGTGCCGATGGAAAAGGGGATTTATGTGACCGATGACATGATGTCATCACGGTCACGCGTTGCCGTGCTTGGAAATAAATTAGCAAAAGAATTATTTGGGGAAGAAGACCCAATTGGAAAAACCATCAAAATCAGCAAACAACCATTTCGCGTTATCGGTGTGATGGCGCCAATTGGAACGCGTTTCTTTTCCGATGTCGACAAAGAAATTGATATTCCGATCACATCGGCATTAACGCTCTACAATCGCACGACGATTAATTTTATCTCGGTCAAAACGGGAGATCTGTCCATCTCCGAAGCCAAAGATCGCGTACGTATCATCATTCGCGAAACAAACAATCTCAACAATCCGACGAATGATTTATCCAAAGATGATTTTAAAGTAACGAGTCAGGAAGATGCAGCAAAAAATATTGCGGTCATCGGAACCGTCTTGCAGATCTTGTTGGCGTCGATTGCGTCTATCTCATTGGTTGTGGCGGGTGTTGGTATTATGAATATCATGTACGTGACCGTCACAGAGCGCACGCGTGAAATTGGGTTGCGCAAAGCCGTTGGCGCAAAGCGTCGCGACGTCTTAACGCAGTTTTTATTCGAAGCGATTATCTTAACCGTTGTTGCGGGTTCGATGGGAATCGCGTTTGGGATCGGCGTCAATTGGCTTGCCATTCAAATTATATCGCAATTCCAATCCGGATGGACGTTCTCCATCCCGTGGAATGGGGCGATGATTGGTTTTTTCGTCTCCATGGCCATTGGGATCATCTTTGGATATTTCCCAGCACGACAAGCGGCATCACTTAGTCCGATCGAGTCGTTGCGGTATGAATAGCGTTTTGGTCATTGCCGTCCTCGTCGTTGAAGTGCTCGTTCTTCTCGTCCTCGTCGTGGTGATGCTGTACGCCGTGTTTCAGTTGTACTGCATGCATATCGCGCCGTTTGTCCCGTCAAAAAAATCAGCGATTGATGTCATGTTGGATCTTGGCGGTGTGACGCAGGGAATGCGCATTGTTGATCTTGGATCTGGGATGGGTGATATATGTTTTGCGGCCGCTCAACGCGGTGCGCATGCGACGGGCGTCGAGCTCAATCCTGTGTTGGTCGTGATGTCAAAAATTTCCGCTCTCTTTCGTCATGAATCGCGCGTTCAATTTGTGTGTGCGGACCTCTTTCGATACACCTTGCCCAAGGAAACGGATGTGGTGATGTTGTATTTATTTCCACAGACCGTTCAGC
>CAITMG010000064.1 GCA_903893445.1 Candidatus Uhrbacteria bacterium
CCCATTGACACTTCCTCTCGCATTCCAACGGGTGACCTTCTAAAATGCGCCTGTGGAAAAAAGATTGAAGGTGGCGCTTGTCCATGATTACCTCGTCCAAGATGGCGGGGCAGAACGCGTCCTCGCGGCCATGCAAGAGATGTTTCCCCTGGCACCAACGTTTGTGCTCCTCTACGACAAAAATCGCGCACATCCACAATTCAAAAATCGCATCATCAAAACATCGCCACTTTCCAAGTTCCCATTCGCAAACAAACATTCCGAGTGGTACGTCACGCTCATGCCGACGGCGACAGAGTACATGGACATCACCGGCTACGATCTCGTCCTTTCTTCGAGCATCGCTTTTGCGAAAGGTGTGATTCTGCCGCCGGAAACAAAACACATCTGCTACTGCCACACGCCAACGCGCTTTTTGTGGCAAGACCGTATCGGCTATTTAAATGACCTTCCACAGCCGCGCATTTTTCGCGCACTTCTTCCCCACCTTCTCCACGGCATGCGCACATGGGATCGCATTGCCGCGGAACGCCCAGACGTCTTTTTGACCAACAGCCAAACCAGCCGCGCCCGCATTCGCCGCTACTACGGTCGTGACGCCGCGGTCATTTATCCACCCGTCGACATTGAACACATCCAGATGCGTGACTGCCGCGGAACATACTGGCTCGCCGGTGGACGTCTCGTGGGCTACAAGCGTTTTGACCTCGTCGTTAAAGCATTCGCCCGTCTCGATCTTCCACTCAAGATCTTTGGCGTTGGACCCGAGGAAAAAAGACTACGAAAAATCGCCGGACCACGAACCGAGTTTCTCGGTCGTGTCACGGATGACGTCAAAATCCAACTCTACCAAAACGCCATCGGATTTATTCATCCACAGCTCGAAGATTTTGGTATTGCCGCGGTCGAAGCCATGGCCGCCGGCAAACCCGTCATCGCCTACGGCAAAGGTGGCGCATCGGAAACCATTATCCCAGGCGTCACCGGCGTTCATCTCGAAGCCCAATCATGGGTGGATATCGGAGACGCCGTCATTCGATTCAAGCCAAACGACTACGACCCGTACCGGATCCGCGCACACGCCGAAACATTTTCCACGAAACGTTTTCAAGAAGAGCTTCGCGCGTTTATCAACCGCGCGGTTCCCATGGCATGATCCTCCTCGTTGACGCGCGCCCAATCATCGATGCCGCACGCGGCGGTGTCAGCCGTGTCGCTCTCGAGATCTGTGTCGCATATGCAGAAGCGTTTCCACAGGACACGCTCATTTGCGTCACGACCGGCTCAAAAAAACCCATCCTCCCTGATCGACTTTCAACGCAACCCAACGTCCAACACGTCCATCTCCCCTGGCCAAACAAACTCTGGAGCATCGCCGCATTTCTTGGAGTCGTCTCACTTGTCACAGAAACAAAAAAACGCGTCAAAAACATTGACGCAGCATTTTTTCCCAATCTCGGTTTTGTTGGAACGATTCCCAAAAATATTCCGTCCACGCTCTTACTGCACGATCTCTCATTTCTCATTGAACCCGCGTGGTTTACGCGCAAACAACGACTGTGGCACCACGCCGTTCGTGCAAAACGACTCATCACATCAACAACACACCTCCTTTCCGTCTCTGAAACCACAAAACGAGATGCGATAAATCTGATCAAAATACCAAGCGACCACATCACCGTTATCCCTCTCGGCCCGACAGTCCCCCTAGCTACCAGCTACCAGCTACCAGCTACTTCTTCCCCCTACATCCTCTGCCTCGGTGCAAATGATGCTCGAAAAAATGCAAAAACAACCTTCGAGGCCGTTCGCGCATTACGAAGAAAAAAACAATTTCACGATGTAGAACTGGTCGTCGTAGGGGCGCGATTCATCACGCCCAATGAAAATAAAATATCTTGGATTCGTTTTATCGAAAGACCAAGCGATCAACAACTATCGACGCTTTACAATAACGCCGCCGTTTTTCTCTATCCGTCGTGGTACGAAGGTTTTGGACTCCCTCTGCACGAAGCCGCGCAATATGGCACACCCCGCGTCGCATCAATCGCCGGCGCGTTACCGGAAACAGCTCCAGCGGGAACATTCTTCGCCAATCCGATGAAGCCGCATCAATGGGTCACCGCCATCACGCTCGCCATCACATCACCACGAACACCCATCGAGACGCCATTAACAAACTGGAAAGACGCCGCAACCAAATTAAAAAGCGCTCTCGATCACATGATCGAAAGCGCTTAGGTTACGGAGGTGAAGGTTCGGGGTGAACGTGGGATCTAGGTCCCGGTGCGTTGCGCCGCGCGTTCGACGAGCCGGTTGAGGTCGTCGATGTCCGTGTCTCTCGGCGCAGAAAGTTGCGCCGCGCGTTGCCGATAGGCCGTCGCCAGAGACACGAGTTGCAGCAAGTGCAAATCGTCGTACGTCGAGTCCGTCTTGAAGACGAACGCCGCTACTTCGTATTCGAGCTCGAGCGCATAGCGCTTGAGCATACGCGGATCTTCCATCAGGCGTTCTCCTCAGCGACATCTTCGTCGCGTGGGTAGGTGTTGATTTTCGGAGTCGCGAGATGCACGAGCGCCACGATGATGATGAGCGCCACGGCGTACCACCACGGAGACTCCGTTGCCATCGGCTTGATCGTCGCAAGGACGAGCGAGCAGACGACCATCGACACCACGATCCATGACAGGGAAACCGGTTTTGCAGACTGGGTTTTCACGGTGCTCCTTCTCGTCGCATGGGAGTGCGACGGTTTTCAGATCTTGAAAACTCATCAAGATACGCCTTTTTTAGGTTTTTGTCAAGATGGACAGGACGCGGATATTTTTCAAAATCCCCCTGAAAGCCTTGACAAAATCACCATTTTCGTGTATGTTGACATATTCGTATCCTGTGAAGCCGCGATACGAGTCTTTACTCCCCTATTTTCGCTTCATAAAGCCTAAATTTCGTATGAAAAAACTCATTCAACGTTCGATGTTTGCCGGTGCAGCCTTGGCGGCGATTGCACTTGGCTGCTCGGCGACCGCGGCTTCCGCGGCGACCGGTCCTTGGAACTGGACAGACGTCTCGTCCCAAGTTTCCCTCCGCCAAAACCGCACGGTCTGGGCCATGGTCCACTCCGGCTCTTCTTATTTCGGTACAGACGGACTCGATTTGTCCGTTGGACGCGTCTGGCAGACCAACCCATCCGGGGTGGCCACAGACCTCACGTCCGTTGTGCGTAACGCCGGTTTAACCCGCGTTGACGACCTCGCGACCGATGGCACAACCGTCTTATTCTTGAAAAACATGAACTCCTCGATCAATTCGCAGGAAGTCGTGAGCTACAAGGACGGCATCGCAACAAACGTCACATCATTAATCCAAGGTTCCCTTCAGCCAAACGAAGGCATTGCGTCACTCGTTGGTTCAAATGGAACATGGATGGTCGCAACAACACGCGGCAACCTGTTGAGCTGGAACGGTATTTCCGCCCCAACGCAGGTCGGCTTAACGGATGCGTACACCGCAGACATCAAAGCCATCCCATCCCTCACCAACGGCACAAACGGCTATGTGAGCAATGAAAACGGTCAACGCCGTGACATCGCTTCAAACATCGCCGTCACACCGGTAAATGGAAAATTCCTCGTCACGCTCACCATGAGCACGGGCGTCAAAGAATTTCAGTTTGATGGGTTGAATCTTTCCGAGGTGACCGCACAATTCCCAGCCACGGATCACGTTGTGAGCACGGCATCCAATGGTGCAAATGCGTTGTTGCTCGTCACAAAAACAAATGGCACAGCTGTCGCGCACTCCCTCGTTCAATACGACGGATCCAATGCGCTCCAAACCGCCGTTCCGATCAACCTCTCCGTCCCAGCATTTCCAAAAATGACGTGGACCGGCAGTTCCTGGATGATCCTCAGTGGAAAAAATATCTATCGCTTCTCAAACAACACACTCGAAAGCTACGGACAGACAGCCGACTTTTTCACATCCATCGCATCTGATGGCGTAGGAAATGTCTTGCTTGGTGGCGCCGCATCAAAAACGTCGCTCACAGATGCTCCCGTCTTCCCGTTGACGGCAAAGCTCGTCTCGGTCGCCGAAGGTATGAGCTCCCAGCAGACCATGGCCACGACCAACGGAACATCGTTTTGGACATGGACCGAACCAAACACGTCCGTTCTTCATCGCGATGAATCAACGTCCTATAACGTTGGCGCATGGGATGCGAACGGCGTGAAGTCCATCGAACTCTTCGTCAACTGGACATCAAAAAAGACATGTGATTTTGGCACGACCTCCACAGGCAACCAAAACTGCAAAGTGCTCTTGACCGGTTCCAACTATGCCGCAAATTCATCGATCTCGTTGATCGGCAAAGTGACGGACGAACAAGGCCACGCCACATGGACAAACTTCACCACGTTAACCGTGAAAGAAGCGGTCTTAAACCTCGCAACCAACACCAGCGTCGACAGCACGACCAGTCTCGTGACTACATGGTTTTGGCTCGAACCAAACGTTTCCTCCGTTGATAAAAATGGATCCGCCTTGCTCCATGCACAGGCGAACGCCGCAAACGGTTTGACGCGAATGGATTTTGTCGTGAATGGTCAGGTGAAGCACTTCTGTGATTTTGCCCGCGCCTATGGCACGCAAGATTGCTCGTTCACATTGAACGGCAGCGACTATGCTCTTGGCTCAAGTCTTGCCGCGTACGTCAAATCCACAGATGGCTACGGCAAATACGCGATCAGTAACCTCAAAACGATCGACATCCGCGACAATAACCAAAACGCCGGATCAAGCCCAGCAACGATCTTGGTCAGCATGACACCAAACGTCGACCTCGTTCCAAAGGGTCAGGAAGTGACGGTTTCCGTCGCGGCCAAGGACACGGACGGCGTCAACAAAATTGAATTGCTCGCCAACGGCAAAGTCGTGCAAACGTGCTCGTTCACCAACGCGTACGACACGCGCGAGTGCACAACACCGGTTTCCGCTGCCCGGTATCCAAATGACACGACCATCAACATGACAGGCCGCGTCACAGATGCAAATGGCAACGTGACCCTTTCCGATTCGCACTACTACACGATCACAAAATAAGATCGAAGAAAAATAAAAATGTAGGGGCAGGTTTAAAACCTGCCCCTATTTTTTTTGTTAATTATCCAAAGGGCTGATTTCTTTTTGTTCCGTGTAGTATTTGATTTCTTCATCAAACGTTTCAAGCGGCATGGCTTCGCCCTTAAACAAAATCCGATCCTCATACCGTTCAACTTTTAAGACAACCTCATCCTGCAACGAACGTGGGAGCTCCACCATCAACTCGCGAAGTGCACTCAATCGATTGCGATAACTCTGCACGAGACGTTCCCCTTCCTTGCGCAAAATCTCAAAGGAATCTTGTTTCGTTTTCCATGCATCTTGGCGGAGATGTTCTCGCAACTCGGCAATCTCCTGACGATCACCATCCGAAAAGGCAACATCTGATTCAATATGCGTTAACGTTTCATCCAGATTTTTTGCCGCCGTATCACGCCGAAACCGCTTTAAAATATGCGCCGTCGACGGACGAACCGTGTCCAAAAGTCGCACCCACTCCTCCTCGCTCCCATCGGTCGTATAGTAGCGATTTACCGCATATCGCGCGGGCCAAATCGCCCACGCAAACGATCGCGCCGCCTCGGCCAATTTATCCGTGTGTAATTTTTCTTCTTCCTCATACGCATGGATCCACCGCTCTGCCTCTATGCGAATCGCCGGCGACGCGTATTCAAGATGCTCCGCTAAAAAATCAATCACACGCACTTTGTCGCGCAAGTTCAAATAGAGATCAGACATATCCGTCACATGATAGCGCGACAGCTTGGGATAAAAAAGAAGCCGTCTCGGTAAGTACCAAAACGGCTATTGTTCAAACGTGATCCCAAGTCTCGTCATCATACGCCAACATGTTGTTGGTGCGATACCAAGCAACTCGGAAGCCTTCTCTCGACTCCCATCCGCTTCCTGAAGTGCGCGAACGATTGCCCGACTCGTCGCGACGTCATGGGCGTCATCCAATCGAAATGAGACAGGCTCCTCAGCAGGCTCAACGGTGCCCTGCTTAATACGCTTCAAAGCAGCAATCGTAGCCTGTGGATCGAGGCTACTTCCCTTCTCCTGCGTCATCTTTTTCAAGATCTCGCCGACGAGCTGACTGATCTGTCGAAGCTGTTCGAAGGTCACAGGAAACGTCACGGACAACCTACCTTTTTGCGGCTAAAAGCGAAATGTACGAATGTCGCAACCTACCAAAAAATGACCATTTTGTCAATCAGCCGAACTCAACTGCAACCCTTGACCATTCCGGTTAAAAATGGTATTCATTTCCTGCTCGTCAACCCGTTTCCGGAGGTCTGCGATGGATATCGAACGTCACATCCGCGAGCTTCAGGCGCTCCTCAACATCACGATGAAGAACCCGACATACCTCGTCGGCGCGCTCATCCCCGACGACTACCGCAGTCCCAACGCGACGTTCGAATCCAGCGAGCGGCTCGCGCTCATGGGCGAAGGGCAGATCAAGCTCGCCGCCCACGATCTCGCGCTCATGCGGATCGCGGCATCCACGATCCCGGAGTCGATCGACGCGAACCGCGACCGCCTCACCGGCCTCGCCAACCTCCAGCGCGTCGCCGTGAGCCTCGACCTCCCCATGCGCCTCCCTGCCGCCGTCTTCGACAGCAATAGCAGCGCGGACGTCGAGTGCCTCAAGGCGCTCATCGGCGCCGTCTACCTGGACCAAGGCGCCAACATCTGCCGCAACGTCATCGTGGAGCTCCTCCTCCAGACGTGACCCCCTCCCTCCTCCGACACCCTCGGAGGATTTTTATTTCCCCGTCACTCTTGCCAAATTCATCGTTTTTGCTTATAGTCTGCAAGCTCTTATTATTAAGCACTCAGTCGTCATCGAGCTCAGCTCGACCACGGCACTTTCCTCGATCTCTATCGAGCGAGGGTTAAACACAAGTGAACATGTCTACCCCAACAAAAGCGGTCGAAATGACCGAACTTGAACGTTTGTTGACCGAAGATGCGATGGCCTCGTATCCAAAGGTTGCCGATACGGTCAAAGGAACGGTCGTCTCTGTCGGCCGCAATGAAATCCGCATCGATATCGCCGGCGTCGCCGTCGGAATCGTCCGCGGTCCGGAAATCGATCCAAATCTCCACCTCACGGTCGGTGATGAAATCGAAGCAACGGTGATCGACCTCGACAACGAATTCGGCGAACTCGAACTCTCGTTCAAGGGCGCAGATCGCAAAAAGTCCTGGGACAAACTCAAGGAACTCGTCACCTCTGGTGTCATCGTTCCGGTCAAAGTTCTCGAAGCCAACAAGGGCGGCCTCATCGTTCGCCTCGAAGGTGTCGCGGGCTTTCTCCCAGTTTCACAGCTCTCGCCGGAAAATTATCCGCGCGTCACGGGTGGTGAAAAACTCAAGATCCTCGAAAAACTCAAGAGCCTCGTCGGAACAAACTTGGACGTCAAAGTCATCGACGCTAACGAAGAATCCGAAAAGCTCATCGTTTCCGAGAAGGTCGTGTGGGAAGGCAAGCAGGAAAGCGTCATCAGCAAGTACAAGATCGGCAGCATCATCGAGGGCGATGTCACGGCCGTCACGGACTTCGGTGCGTTTGTCCGCTTCGATGCAAATCTCGAAGGCTTGGTCCACATTTCCGAAATCGCCTGGCAGCGCATCGATCACCCACGAGACGTTCTCAAGCTCGGTGATCATGTCCGCGCCGAAATCATCAACATCGAAGGTTCAAAGATCTTCTTGTCGATGAAAAAGCTCGTCGAAGACCCATGGCGACGCGTTGGTGACCGCTTCAAGGTCGGCCAAAACGTCACAGGTCGCGTGCTCAAGATCAATCCGTTCGGTCTCTTCGTTGAGCTCGACCCGGATATTCACGGTCTTGCCCACATCAGCGAACTTTCCAGCAAGCCGGTCAAAGACGTGAACGAGATCGCTCGCGTCGGCGACGAATTCGAGTTCCGTGTCGTCTCTGTTGATCCAGAGAACCACCGCCTCGGCCTCTCGCTCCGCAAAGCCAAGGAAGAAACAACAAAGGCATAAGAACGCCCCCAGCCCCCTCTTTAAACAAAGAGGGGGTTTTGGTTTTATGGGGATTTTTTGATATTTGTAGGGGCGGGGTTTCCCCGCCCAAATCAAACAAAATCGTTCCAGAAAAAAATGGGTACGGGGAACAGGGCGGGGAAACCCCGCCCCTACGCAAACCAAAAACAACAAACAAATTTCCCATACAAAAAAGCGCACCCGACGACGAGAAGCGAGAACGCTTTTTCGTCGCGAATGCGCGAGATGAATTCAGAGGTACTCGAAAGTACCTTTACCCTTTGCTGGCGAGTATCTAGCAACGTAACCCTGCTCAGCACGACTAAAAGGACAAGATCCGGATATCTCGAAATCGAAAGATCCCCCATTACGGTTATCGATGCTGCGTACGTTGCACACGATACGCTCTCGATTGGTAACGAACACAACCGGCGTTCCGGGCAATTCAAGCGAATGAAGCAACTCGGAAACACTCGGACCGCTCAAAATCTCCTCGGACATGCGATCACCTCCTCCGCGCATTAACGATTCAAAATGAACCAAATATTCCCCCTTTTGTCAACCCTTCCCACTCGACAATTCTGTGGTCTTCCGCTACATTTAGCAGACCAGTTCTATGAGCCCAACTACACGAAATATCCTCATTTTTACCGGCGCATTGATCCTCGTTGGAGGCGCGTTGGCCATGGTAAATATCGAGAACACGAAAAAGATTGATATCTCCGTCCTCGCCACAGATGTCCAAGACGGCAAAGTCAAAGACATTATGGTGGATGGCACAAAGGTCAATGTCACATTGACCGATGGTTCAAAAGTCGAAACGACCAAAGAGCCCGTCGAATCCTTATCCGAAGTGTTAAAAAACTACGGTGTGGATCCGGAAAAAACCCGCGCCGTTCCCATCCAGATCAAAGACGCCGAAGGTGCCGGATACTGGGCAAGCATCTTGATCCAAAACGTTTTGCCGTTTGGATTGATTCTTGTCGTGATGTGGTTTTTCCTTCGTCAGATGCAAGGGCAAAACAACAAGGCCATGATGTTCGGCCAATCTGGCGCGCGCGAAATGCCAAAGGATGGAAAAAATCCTGTGACGTTTAAAGATGTCGCTGGCGTCAAAGAAGCCAAAGAAGAATTAACCGAAATCGTCGACTTCTTAAAGAACCCAGAAAAATTCATTGCCCTTGGCGCAAAGATTCCAAAAGGCGTCTTGCTCATGGGTTCGCCGGGTACCGGAAAAACATTGCTCGCTCGCGCGGTCGCCGGTGAAGCCAATGTCCCCTTCTTCCACATGTCTGGTTCCGAGTTTGTGGAAATGTTTGTCGGTGTTGGCGCATCACGCGTCCGCGATTTGTTTTTGAAAGCAAAAAAATCGGCACCATGTATCATCTTTATTGATGAAATTGATGCGGTCGGTCGCCAACGCGGCTCCGGACTTGGCGGCTCGCACGATGAACGCGAACAAACCCTCAACCAGATTCTTGTCGAGATGGATGGCTTTGAACCAAACGCCGGCGTGATCGTCGTTGCCGCAACCAATCGCCCGGATGTTCTTGATCCAGCCTTGCTTCGCCCAGGTCGCTTTGACCGCCGCGTCATGCTTGATCCGCCAGATCTCAACGATCGCGAAGCGATTCTTGGCATCCACGCCGCAAACAAGCCGCTCGCCAAAGATGTCGATATTCGCCGTCTCGCAGAGCGCACACCGGGCTTTAGCGGTGCCGATCTCATGAACCTCATGAACGAAGGCGCCATTCTCGCCGCACGACAAAACCTCAAAGAGATTCCAATGAAGGCTTTGCTCGACAGCATTGAAAAGGTCCTTCTTGGTCCAGAGCGTCGCAGTCACGTCATGAATGATGAAGAACGCAAAGTCACGGCATATCACGAGGCCGGCCATGCCCTTGTTGCTCACTTGCAACCAAACGCCGACCCGGTCCAAAAGATCTCCATCATCTCTCGCGGTCGCGCAGCCGGATACACGCTCAAGATGCCAACCGAAGATCGCTCCATGCGCCGTCGCCAGGAATACTGCGAGGATATCGCCGTCATGCTTGGTGGTTATGCCGCAGAAAAAATCTTTTTTGGTGATATCACGACCGGCGCGAGCAACGACATGCAGCAAGCCACACGCTTGGCACGCAGCATGGTCACGCAATGGGGTATGAGCGAAGTTCTTGGTCCACGCACGTATGGCGCACACGAAGACATGATCTTCCTTGGACGCGAGATTCACGAAAACCGCGACTACTCCGACCAAAAAGCCATCACGATCGATCAAGAAATCGACAAACTCATCGCCGAGGGACTCAAGACGGCCGAACGACTCATCAACGAACACAAAGACGCGATGGATCGCATCGGAAAAAAACTCTTGGAAGTCGAAACACTCGAACGCGAAGCTTTCGCCGAGACAATCAACATCAAACGTCCAGCCCGCGTGTAATCAAAAATCCCCTCGATGACCATCGGGGGGATTTTTGTTTTTGTGGTATCATAGGGGAAATTGTATGCCCCTTCCTTCCCTTTCCCGTGAGCACCAACCCGTGTATCGCGAAGTCATGACATCCGCCTTTCGGATGGCATGGCGCGAATGGCAATATTGGCCGCTCGCATTATTTGCCAGCTTCCTTTTCACCTCTGGCTCATATGACGTTTTGCTTCGCAGCGTGGATGGCATGGCAACGCTCAGCAATGTGATCCTTAGCTCTGCCCCAGCAACGTCATCATTGTTTTCCTGGATGACAGCAAGCGGTGACACGATCGATCTGTTACTCAATGTTCAAATTTTGTTCGCAGTCGTCATCGTCACACTGCTCATCCTTGTGTCTTCGTGTGTTGCACAAGGCGCAATCGTGTACGCGATTGGCGCGCATAAGCTCGGACGCAAGCCAACGATCAGCGAAGCAATTCGCGTTGGTGGCAGCGTCTTTTGGCCTGTCGCGGCGCTCAATGTCCTCTCGCTGTCTGGGATTTGGATTTTGCGCATGTTCATGAGTTTTCTCCTCAGCATGGCCATTCGCACACAGGGAGCCGACATGTGGTTTCTCTATTTCATCAGCTTCCTCTTTTTCGCCGCCGCAACATTTGCGATTGCTGTTGTTCAAATTTTTACGCTCAACGCGGTCATTCTCCAAGGTGCATCGCTTCATGAATCAATTGTTCGCGGTTGGAAGATGTTATCCGAACATTGGATCGTGAGTATTGAAATCGCACTAATCCTTTTAGCCACAGCTGCGGTCTCCGGAGGCGCGTTCATCGTGCTATGTTTTATTGGCAGTCTTCCCTACTTTGCCGCAACCGCAGCTGCTGTCGCCACAAACTCGGTCGCGTTGTTAACCGCAACGCGCATCATCGGTGGTCTCGTTTTCTTTGGCGCAATCATGACGCTTGCCGCATTTCTCACACAGCTCCAATACACAGCGTGGACGCTCCTCTTTCGCCGATTGGGTGAAGGTGGCGTGGTCCCAAAAATCAAACGCATGTTCCGCGATGCATCTGGCATCAATTCCGCTCCAAGATCCTAACCTATGGCCTCACCGACTCCAGCACGAGCACCCTCGATTGAAGACCTCTTGAAAAAAGGAGCTGGACCACCGACCGCCGGAAAACCAAAAGCCGAAAAACCCAAAGCCCTCCAGGAACGCTCATCTGCCGACAAACTCCAAGAAAAAATGGAGGAAATTCGCGTTCGCGAAATGGAACAGCGAGCACAGGAAAGCGCCGCGCACCTCGGGTACGACTACATCAATCTCAAAGGCTTTCCAATTGCACCAGAAGCGCTCGCTCTCCTTCGTCACGAAGAAGCCGAAGCCGCAAAAGCCATCGTTTTTTTCTTTGGAAAGGAACAGCTTCGCATCGGTGCTGTCGCCCCAAGTCCAGCTGTCGACGAACTTGCAAAGCGCCTGGGAAAGGAACGTGCCGCCGAAACA
>CAITMG010000065.1 GCA_903893445.1 Candidatus Uhrbacteria bacterium
ACAACCAATCTCTGCCAGATCGGCTTTTGCGTAATCGCATCGGTATCTTGTTGTCCTGTTTGCTCCTCGCCCTTGATGCGAACAAATCCGCCAAGCGGCAACCAATTAAAAGACCAGATCGTATTTTTATACGTCTTCTCATCATTCCGTCCAACAAATTTCCATGTGCCATCCACCTTCACAAATCCAAACATGCGTGGTGGAAATCCAAAACCAAACTCATCCGCCTTGATCCCAAATAGACGCGCGGCAAAATAATGTCCCAGCTCATGAAAGATCACGAGCAACGAAAGAGCGAGAAGAAAAAAGACAATCGACATGGCAAGACAATACCTTACGCTGACACGCTCGCCAAGGCGAAGACGATCTCACGCGCAAGCCACGTGCGAGCAATTTCCGTCGAACGCGTTGAAAGATCTGTCAAAAAATATTTCTGTTCACCGCGACGGTCAATCTCCCCACTCGCCAACACACGACGAATCACAGATGCGGCAGAATCAACCAGCATCGTCTGTTTTCCCATGAAGCGCTGAATAATGGGAGCAAGCAAAGGATAATGCGTGCATCCAAGAATCAACGTATCGACATGCGTTTGACGCAACGATGAAAGATATCGCCGCGCGATCCGCTTCGTCTCATCATCATTCAACCAACCTTCTTCAACGAGCGGGACAAACAACGGACACGCGATCGCCTGGATAAACAGACCCTGCTTCCCCTTGCCAGCTTCTAGCTTCCAGCTTCTAGCTTCTTTCAATTTCGCCTGATAAATCCCAGACCCAATCGTCGCACGCGTCGCAATCACACCAACACGACCATGTGTCGCCGCAAGCGCATCTTCAACGGCAGGAGTAATGACTTCAAAAATCGGAACAGTTGGATACGCTTTTCGTAACGCATCAACCGCCAATGCGCTTGCCGTATTACACGCGATCACAATAGACGTCGCGCCGTGCGACAATAAAAACGCCGCATTCTCCAGCGAATAACGTTCAATCGTTTCTTTGGATTTATTGCCATAGGGCGTGCGCGCCGTGTCACCCAGATACACAAACGACGCATCCGGCGCCTGACGCAACAACTCGCGCACTACGGTCAATCCGCCGATCCCGGAATCAAACAAGCCAATCATATTTTTGCGCGCAACTCTTCGATACGATGCATCAACATCGTCTCCGTTTTCGCTTCCACGTTTAATCGGAGCAGTGGCTCGGTATTGGATGCACGAACGCTAAACCACCAATTTTGCGAGTCATCCTCCGGATATCGAAACTCCATGCGAACACCATCAATCTCAGAAACAGCTGTTGCTGTTGCCGCATACGCCGCTTTCAATTCTGCGATCTTTGCTTTTGGATCTGCAACTTCAAAATTGATTTCTTCTGACTTCGCATATCGCTTCAATGGCTTCCAAATTTCCGATAACGGCTTTTGTCGTGCATGGATCAGCTTCAACATCAGTAACATCGCCAAATCACCAGACTCACAATTCCATAGCTCATGAAAATAAAAATGCATCGACAGCTCGCCCGCAAATGCCGCAGATCGTTCGCGCATCATTTTTTTGATATTCGCATGACCAACTTTACACGCGTCAGAATGACCTCCCACCTCAGCAATCACTTCTGGAACGGTCCACGATGAACGCACATCATAGAGCACCAATGCATCCGGGGTTGTTTCCAAAATCTCTTCCGCAAACAACGCCGTCAATAAATCTCCCGGAATCTGTTCTCCTTTTTCATCCACAAATCCAACACGATCCGCATCCCCATCAAACGCCACACCCATACAACACGACGCACGACCAACAAGCCCGATCAAATCGGTCAACGTCTCATGTTTCAACGGATTCGCTTCGTGATTAGGAAATGAACCGTCCGGTTCGAGATACAGATGATCAACTTCCAACCACGGCAAATTTTCTAACAAACGCGGCAACACCGCTCCGCCCATCCCATTCCCGGCATCAATCGCAATCTTCATCTTTGGCATGTCTGTCGGAATCTTTGCCAACTTCAGAATATGCGCAACGTATCGATTTAATGCCGTCGTATCATCCGTGACCGTGCCAGGCATATCTGATCGCCGGGCAAAAAGTGGCGACGCTTCGTCAAAAAACATTTTTTCCAATTCCTCCATCCCATTCCCCTGCCCAATCGGCAAACAATTGCCCAACGTCACTTTAAAGCCGTTATACTTCCCTGGATTATGCGACGCCGTCACCATCACACCCAAATCAAAGGATCCGTCTGCCAAACCGAGCAATACGTTAAACATCGGCGTCGAACACAGCCCGATACGGACCACATCCACGCCATTTTCCGTTAACCCACGGATCAATGCCGTTTCCAGCTCAAGCGAGGTCGTCCGCATATCACGCCCCACAAGGACGCGTTTTGGGCTCAACTGAGCAAAAATTGCACGACCAAGACGCTCCGCAAACGGTGCATCGATCTCCCCAGGGGAAAGTCCCCGAATATCATAGGCTTTGAAGACGCTCATAGGCTGGACGATAGAGTCATTTTTCGCTACGCTGTGAGGGTAGCATCCATTCATCCCTAAACCAAGAAACATCAATATGATGATTGCAGGCATTCTCCTCCTCGTGCTCATTCTGTGGGCGATCATGACCTATAACGGTCTCGTGACGCTCAAAAATCGCACCGACGAAGCATGGGCAGATATTAACGTTCAACTCAAACGCCGCTATGACTTGATTCCAAATCTCGTCGAAACGGTCAAAGGCTACGCGTCACACGAATCCGGCACGCTCGAAAAAGTCATCCAGGCTCGCAATTCTGCAATGAGCGCCCAAGGCATGGCCGCAAAGTCCGAAGCTGAAAATCAACTCAGCACAACGCTCAAGAGCATCTTCGCGCTCTCCGAAGCCTACCCAGATTTGAAAGCCAATCAAAACTTTCTTTCGCTTCAAAGTGAATTGACGGACACGGAAGACAAAATCCAAGCCGCTCGCCGCTTTTACAACGGCAACGTGCGCGACTTCAACACCAAACTCCAAATCTTCCCAACCAACTTGATCGGCAACTCGCTCGGATTCAAGGCATACGACTTCTTCCAAATCTCCGAAGCCGAAAAAGCAACACCACAGGTGAAGTTTTAAGAAATAAACGTAGCTAGTAGCTAGCAGCTACGTAGCTAGGCGAAAACGAATACACAATTTTCGTCCCTAGCTACCAGCTACTAGCTACCAGCTACTAGCCCCATGTATTCCGAGATCGACAGCAATCGACAAAAATCCTGGATCCTCATCGCGCTGTTTATCGGCATTCTCGCAGCCGCAGGATGGGTGTATGGATACGTTCTCACGGACACGGGCTCTAGCGGGCTCGTGTTCGCGCTGATCATCTCGATTGGAATGACGCTGATTTCGTGGTTTGCCGGTGACAAAATCGCGCTCGCCTCCAGCGGTGCTGTTGAACTCACCGAGCGATCTCAGCTCCCCGATCTCTGGAATACGATTGAAAACTTGTCGATTACCTGCGGCATTCCGCGACCACGCATCTATATCGTCAACGACGATTCACCAAATGCGTTCGCAACTGGTCGAGATCCACAACACGCATCCATCGCTGTCACCACAGGGTTGTTGCGCATGATGGATAAGACGGAATTGCAAGGCGTCCTCGCGCACGAAATGAGTCACGTCAAAAACGAAGACATCAAACTCATGATGCTCGTCATCGTGCTCGTTGGTTCCCTAACATTGCTCGGCGACAAATTTCTCCGTTTTGGTTTCTTTGGCGGACGTCGGCGACGCGACAATGACATCGGCGGCGCCCTCGCGATCGTCGGCCTCGTCTTCCTGATCCTCGCGCCATTCATTGGACAGCTCATCAAGCTCGCCGTCTCACGCAAACGCGAATATCTCGCAGATGCGTCCGGTGCCTTGCTGACGAGATATCCCGAAGGTCTTGCGCGCGCACTCGAAAAAATTCGCGACGCAAATATTCCCATGCAACACACGTCCAGCGCCACAAATCATCTGTGGATCGCTGAACCGGTTTCCGCCGGATTCAGCCAACGTGTTGCTGGTCTCTTTTCCACTCATCCGCCGATCGATGATCGCATCGCCAAGCTGCGACAAATGAGCGATACTAGATAACAATTCCATGATCACCCCAGACCTCCTCGGACGATTTACCACCCATCTCAAAGACGCGCTGCAAAAATCGCTTCAGTATGCGGTTGCTTGCGGTCGGACCTTTGTTGAACCAGGTGATCTGCTCGTTGGATTGTTACAGGAAAAAGGCTCCATCGCTGGGGATGTATTAGAAAAATCCGGCATCTCCGTCCTTGCGGCAGAGCGCGCCTTTCGCGGCATTTCCGAAGGCACAGCATCACGCGTGATCACGCCAGACCTCTCACCAGCCGTCAAAAAAATTATTGAAAAATGTGTGCTCACCGCGCACATGCACGAACATCGCTACATCGGTACTGAGCACCTTCTCTCCGCCATCATCGACGGCGAGTGCGCGGATGTTCACAGCTTTTTAGAATCTCACGGCGCACCGCTCACATCGTTACGCGAACAGGTGCTTCACGTCCTCAACTCCACATCCCGATTCCCGTCACTCGACGCAACACTTGGCGCAGAAGCAGACAACGCCCAACCGCCACACGGCGAAGCGCAACGCGGACAGCAACCACAACGCGCACCGCGACTTTCCGCGCTCGATGCATTCACACGCGAACTCACAAAACCCGAAACCGCTGACACGCTTGATCCCGTCATTGGTCGCGAGAACGAACTCACACGCGTCATCGAAATCCTGTGTCGTCGTACAAAAAATAATCCGATTCTTCTTGGTGAACCGGGTGTCGGTAAAACCGCGATCGTCGAAGGACTCGCAAAACGCCTTGCCGCTGGTGATGTTCCAGATGTGTTGCATGGAAAAAAATTATTGTCGCTTGACCTCGCATTGACGGTTGCCGGTACCATGTATCGTGGTGAGTTTGAAGCGCGCCTCAAACAAATTTTAGATGAATTAAAAAATGATCCAAACATCATTTTGTTTATCGACGAAATTCACAATATCGTCGGCGCCGGTTCAACAAGCGGATCATTAGATGCCGCAAATATTTTAAAACCAGCGTTAGCGCGTGGAGAAATCCGCTGCGTCGGCGCGACCACATGGGCAGAATTTAAAAAACACCTCGAACCAGACGCGGCCCTCGAGCGTCGCTTTCAACCAATCTCCGTTGAAGAACCATCCATTCCAGCGACACTCGAGATCATCAAAGGCATCTTGCCATTTTACGCGAAACATCATCGCGTCACCTACGCGCCAGATGTTGTTGAGGCCTGCGTCACGCTGGCCGAACGCTACATCACGGATCGATTTTTTCCAGATAAAGCCATTGATCTTCTCGACGAGGCCGCCGCATGCGTCAACGCGCGACGACACTCGCACGATCAGATGGAACGATTATCGACACTCGAGCTCGCCATCAACGCCGCAAAAGAAGCGAAGATTCTTGCCGTTGCCGAAGGTCGACTCGAAGACGCAGCAACATGCGTGGCCGAGATCGAAAAACTTTCCAAAGACTACGACGCATTCAAACAGACCATGGACGATGCGCGTGATAAAAACATGCCGATCGTCAGCGTCACGGATGTCGCCGAAGTCGTTTCGCGCATGGCTGGCGTTCCAATCAAGACAGCACTTGCGACAGAACGCGAACGTGTTTCCAAAATTGAATCCGCACTCACCGCCTCCATTTTTGGACAAGATGACGCCATGCGCGCCGTTGCAGATGTCGTGAGCCGCGCCCGACTCGGGCTAGGCGATCCACGACGACCAAAAGCAACCATGCTTCTCGTTGGTCCATCCGGAACCGGCAAAACAGAAACCGCCCGTCTCCTCGCAAAAGAACTATTTGGTCGCGAGGATGCATTGGTCAAACTCGACATGTCGGAATTTTCCGAACATCACACGGTTTCCAAACTCGTCGGCTCGCCTGCGGGCTACGTTGGCTATCGTGACGCAACAAAACTCACCGATAAATTGCGCAAACGTCCACACAGCGTCGTCTTGTTTGATGAGTTTGAAAAAGCACATCCAGACGTCCAAAATATTTTGTTGCAAATTCTCGAAGACGGCATCCTTGCGGATGGAACGGGCAAACCGGTCACCTTTCGCCACGCCTACGTCATCCTCACATCCAATGTCGGGAGTGATCGTGTCGGCATGAAAACGCTCGGCTTTGGCAATGACGCCATCGATGCGCAACGATTGACGCACGACGAACTCAAACAACGATTCCGTCCAGAACTCCTCAACCGCCTTGATCGT
>CAITMG010000066.1 GCA_903893445.1 Candidatus Uhrbacteria bacterium
TGCTGGAATATTTCAGGCTGGATTGCAAACAAAAAATGACACGTGCGTCTTGGGAAAGAAAACAAAAATTCGACCTGCGGCCGCAGGCATTGTTTGGACGTCGCTTGTGCTGAGTTTGCTTGGTTGCGTTGTGGCGGATTCGTGGATTAGTTGGGTGACGATTTTGTTTGGGATGGTCCTTGTGTGTGGGATCAGCATGCTTCGACGAAAGTCTGTCGGTCATCCAGTTCGATTGATCGTTCCCGGATTAATGCTGCTTCTTTCTGTCGCGTTATTGATTTGGAAGGCACCTTTTTCCGCAAACATCCCTGGTGATGTCACGCCGTCGCCGATGCATTCCTGGCAGGTGGTGACGAGCGTGTTGCAGACGTCCCCATTATTTGGGACGGGCGCTGGCACA
The DNA here is from genome assembly GCA_903893445.1 of Candidatus Uhrbacteria bacterium. Taxonomy (GTDB): domain Bacteria; phylum Patescibacteriota; class Patescibacteriia; order 2-12-FULL-60-25; family 2-12-FULL-60-25; genus CAITMG01. Next base: position 401 of record CAITMG010000066.1, read on the forward strand.
TGGATGTACGATTACGCGTTGTATCATTCAGCGTCTGCCAATCTTTCGCCGTACTGGGCGACGCATTTTGATCAAGCCTACTCTGCATTTTTTTCGACCCTCGCAACGTTGGGCATTGTTGGAACGATTTCCTGGTTGTTGATCTTGTTGTCTGGCATGGTCTTGAGCGCCATGCATTTGTATAAGGAAAAGAATGATGATGTTTGGCAGGCGTATCTGACTGTTTTTTCTGGATGGTGTGCGATGGCGATTTTTGGCTTATTTTCCAACATCGGTATTTCGCATCAATTTGTGTTTTGGTTTTTTCTTGCCATTTTGGCCGCGCTTTCTGCCAATGGTTCGTTTTCTTGGAATGCCGTCAAACGACCACTCGTGAATACCGTCTTGTCGGTGGTGTTGGCCGTCTTGGTGATTGGGACGTTTTCAATTTGCTGGTTGACGGGACAACGATTGGCATCTGATGCGGCGTATACATCTGCCGTGATTTCGTTTCGCGCTGGCGGTGATGTGCAGGCTTCAATCAATCAGCTCCAAAACGCGATTGCGTTGAACCATCTCTCTGATGTGTATGAGCGTAATTTATCGCAGGCGTATCTGGTGAAGGCGACAAAATTATTTCAGTCCACGGATGCGCAAAAGAATACCGGTGTTGCGGACGCGGTGCATGCGGCGATTGATGCCGCTCGATTGTCGACAACGATGAATCCGGCAAATGTAGATAATTGGTCGAATCTCGCTGTGATTTATCAAACGATTGCGCCATTTACCGCAGGGGCTGATGAGCTCGCGATTCAAAATTATCAGGAAGCGTTGAAGCGTGAGCCGAACAATCCTTCTTTTTCCACAGAGATTGGGAAAATTTACATTTTACGCGCGGATGCGTATCGAACGCAGTTGTCATCAAAGGATGAAAAGACACGCACTGATGCAGAAACAAAGATGCAGACGCAGTTACAACTTGCGGAGACGGCGTTACGTGCCGCGATTCAGGCAAAGCAGGATTATGCTCCGGCGCATTATGCTCTTGGGATTTTGTTTGAGCGACAGGGTCATTTAAAAGATGCGATCACAAAATTGGAACAGGTTCTTGCGGTGAATAAGCAAGATGTTGGGGTTGGTTTTCAACTTTCCATCTTGTATTATCGCAATGGGAACTACGATAAGGCGCAGTATGTGTTAGAGCAGATTGAGCATGTTGATCCGACCTTTGCGAATGCGCCGTGGTACCTTGCCTCCTTGTACGCGGATGCGGGTCGATTAGATGATGCGATTGCGCAGCTCCAGTCGTTGAAGAAGATGTATCCAGATAACGCCGACGTTCAGACGCGCTTGGATGCCTTGCAGAAACAAAAAGATTCCAAGTCCAAGCCATCTCCACAACCAATGCCAGAGCCGATTCCGCAGTCTGCTGATTTGCCAGCAACGGCTCCTGCTCCAGTCACAAAATAAATTTCATGTCTTTGATCGCTCAGCTCGCATCTTGGTTTTCGCCGCGTTCACGCACGGCTGACCTTGGTGCGCCTTCCAGCGATCGTGAGCGCTTGCGTGATGAGCAGCGCATGCTTGCTGATGAGATCGAGTCGCTCTTTCGTGTCTTTGATGATCGGCTTCAGGCCCTTGCTCGTCGATCGCATGAATTGTCGGAATCAGAATTTGCGCGCGAGTCATCGCGTATCCGAACGGCTCAAGATGAACTTCGTCGCGCACTTCGACGATTGGAAGCCTCGGTCAAGACGACGCCGCAACTTGAGCGAGAGTTGGAGCAGTGGGAGCGTTTACCTTCTGATGGGAATGTTCACGCCGATCATCCGATCGTTCGATCTGAAATGATTCGATCCGAGCTCGCGGTTCGTCGTGGAGAGGTCCGAACGGTTTCCATCTCAAATCTTGATGAACGTCCGGTGAAGGACGTTGTGGATTTGATCAAGCAGCAACTTGTTGCCGTCGAACCGATGATGGAGCCTGTTTCCTCTCCAGACGTCGATTCTGCTTCCACCGAATATCAATTTCAAAGCTACGAGCCTCTTGTCTCGTCTGATACGTCCCAGTTGATGGCGGCGATTCAGCAGGCGACACGTGAGGCGGAGCGTTGGCATGCCGTTGATGTCACGATGTCGGATGAGGATGCGATTGTTCAGGTTCATCATGTTCGAGAGCTTCATGCGCTCCTCAAACGTTCGGATCGAGAGCAGGGAATTCAGCGAGATCGGGTCGCTTTTGCCATCAAAATGCACCCATAAATAGGTACTGTGCATTTCCTGTGGATAATTTTCTTCCACATCATATCCCGTGAGGGATATTTTGATAGAGAGATGAATACGCAGATAAACATTGGCTAAAATTCGTTTGACGAGACGGGCTAAACTGGCATCAAGACACGTATGTCCATGCCGCGCTCATTTTTTCGCTCTGTGCGGCTCCTTCTTGCCCTTTTTGGCATGGGTGTCGGTTTTTTTGTGACGCTGTTCACTACAGCGACGCCAGCATTCGCTGCAACGACATGTCCGACAACGGGTGCGAACGTCACGATTTCGAGTGGCTGCAATTTTGATCCAGGGACGTACTCCGGACTTTCCGGAACGCTGACGATTAGCTCGGCTGTCACCATGACGGCAACGACGGATATCGTGTTTGGAAATAACTTGAATGTCACGGTTGCTTCGGGGGGAACGATCACGCAGTATGGAACCGCGACAACAACCATTGCGGGGACGTTGCTTGTTCAGAGCGGCGGTAAATTGACACACCAAGCCAATTTTTCATCTCAGGCGAACATTTTGAATATTACGGCTGGTGTGATCACCATCAACTCCGGTGCAACGGTCACGGCGACGGGTTTGGGTCTCTCGGCTCAGTATGGGACGGGTACAGGTTTTGGCTTGGGAAGTGGCGCTGGGTACGGTGGAAACGGTGGGATCGGATCGAGTGCTGGAGGTTTGGCGTATGGATCGGTCACACAGCCGACGGATATTGGTTCTGGCGGATGGTCTGGGCCGGGTGGCGGTGCGATCAAACTCGTTTCCACGGGTGCCATGACGATTAATGCCGCTATTACGAATGCCGGTACATCTGGTGGGTCCGGAGGATCGGTGTGGTTGCAGGCTGGCACGACATTGTCTGGAACGGCACAGGTGTCTGCGCTTGGAGGCGGTCAACCGGCTGCTGGCCAGGGAGCTGGTGGTGGTGGACGCGTTGCGATTTATTATCAAACCAATGCATCGTCCGTGACGTGCAAGGCGAATGCCCCGACGAGCAATACGCCTGTGCAGGATGGTGGAGCTGGGACATGCTATTTTAAATCAAACGCTCAAGCGAATGGTGATTTGACGATTGATAATGCGGGAAATGCAGGTGCAGGCAGTCCGGATACCCCGCAGGTATTGGCTAATCAAACGTATGACAATGTAACGATCATGGGTGGAACGCACTACGTCATCCCAGCGGGCAAGTCGTTGACCGCGACGCAGGCTGCGACGTTTACCGGTTCGGCTGCACATACAACGTTGACCGTGTCGAACGGCGGAACGATGACGGTGCCATCATCGAGCTACACGTTTTCCCAGTTTGATTTAACGGACAACGGGACGATCAATGGGCTTTCAACGATTTCTATTTCATCCGGGACGATTCTTGCTGGCGGTGGGATGAACACCATGACCACGTTGTCTATTGGGTCATCGGGTATTTTTACCCAAACGACGACGACGCAGATGGTTTTGTCTGGCACATTATATATCGCCTCAGGTGGAAAATTGACGCATTCTGCAAATTCAAATTTGAAGACAGCGACGGTGAATATTTCCGCCGCAACGGTTCAAATTGATGCGGGTGGTTTGGTGAATACGGATGGATTAGGGTATATCGGCGGTTATGGATTAAGCCTTGGAACGGGGAGCTATTGGGGTGCTGGGTATGGCGGAAATGGTGGTGCGGGTTCCTTATCAGCCGGCGGTATTGCGTATGGTTCTTCAACACAGCCAACGGATATTGGTTCCGGTGGTGCGGCGAGTGCTGGTGGTGGCGCGATCAAGATTTTATCGACGGGATCGATGATCATGAATGGAACGGTTTCCGCGAACGGTGCCGTGGGTGTGGCTGGTGGTGGATCGGGTGGATCCGTGTGGCTCCAAGCCGCATCGGCGTTATCTGGAACGGGAACGGTGACTGCGAATGGTGGAAGTTCGAGTAATGGTGGCGGTGGAGGAGGTCGTATTGCGATTTATTACGGCTCGGATTCTTCGTCACTAACAAAGCAAGCATTTGCAACGTCCGCTGGTGTTGGAATGTACGGCGGTGCTGGAACGATTTTTACGAAATCTACAGCGGCTCCGCATGGAAATTTGGTTATCAACAATAATAATGTTGCGAGCGGAACAAGTACGCAACAACTTGTTGGAACGACGCAGGTGTATGACAACCTCGTGATTTCCGGTGGAGGAAAATATTATTTACCATCGGGTTCGACGTTGACGATTGCTTCAGCCGCAACCTTTACGGGATCAACAAATCGCGGAAATGTGTATGTGAGCAATGGCGCGACGTTAAATCTTCCGTCACCAGCAAGTTACACCATCGATACATTTAATTTTTACAACTCCGGAACGATTACTGGATTTAGTAGTCCGACGTTTACCAATTCCATTATTACGATGGATGGGACGGCGACAGGTCTTGCGTCGCTTACCTTGAGCACGGGATCAATTTTGACGCTGAATAGCGGTGCAAATCTTGCCGCAACAACGTCGCTTGTGACGGATACAGCGGCGATCACGGTGAACGCCGGCGCGACATTTAATGGAGGGGATTTAACGGTTCAAAATTCCGGGACGAAGGTATTTGCTGGGACATTGAGTGGAACGTCCGTGATTTTTACCGCCGTTCCGACGATTACCGGAGCGCTGGCGGTTTCAAATGTGTCACTGACAGTTCCGTTGACGTGGTCTGGGTTTACGATTCCGACGTTAA
>CAITMG010000067.1 GCA_903893445.1 Candidatus Uhrbacteria bacterium
GTTACAAGGGATGATGGTCTCCTGTACCATATTTGCATGACTCTTTTCTTTTTCGCGCTTCTTGCTGGCATCGTGACGATTGCCGGGCCATGCATCCTGCCACTCTTGCCGATCATCTTGGGTACATCAACAACGCGATCGCACCCGTCGCGACCAATCTTTATCGTCCTGGGCTTTATTCTTTCTTTTGCATTTTTTGCGATTGCATTTGCCGTTTTTGGACACGTGCTCGGCATCACACCGGATCTGTTTCGAACGATCGCCTCGATCGCGATCGGACTTTTTGGTATTTCGATGTTGTTTCCAGCAATTCAAGAAACATTTTTTGCAAAACTCCAACCGTTCCTCGGACGCGTGACGCCAAAAACGGATATCCAAAATCAGGGATTGTTCAGTGGCTTTTTGCTTGGCGCGTCCCTTGGGCTCGTATGGACGCCCTGCGCTGGTCCAATCCTCGGATCCATTCTCACGCTTGTTGCATCGAAACAAAATCTTGCACAAGCTGGGGCACTCCTTGTCGCCTATGCGATCGGCGCAGGACTTCCGATGCTCGCGATCGCGTATGGAGGTCAGGCGGCCGTGACGCACGTCCGTTGGCTCGCGATGTATTCCATTCTCATCCAACGCATCTTTGGCGCACTCATTCTTGTTGTTGCTATCGGCATTTATTTTAGCTTTGACCGCACGATCCAAACCTGGCTCGTGACAAATGCGCCGTGGTTATTCCCGAATCTTTCCCTCAATTTGTAATATGACCACTCAAACAAAAATCGGCATCGGACTGTTTGCATCTATCCTTGTCATTGCCGGAATTATTTCCTCCATTTCTCCAAAACCATCGGGAAACAAAACAATTCCCAAGCTACCCAACAGTTCCAATCCAGCGGTGATCTCCTTCGGTTCCTCCTCATCCCTCCCCATCCTTGCAGACGCGATGCCACCGTTTGCCGGAATCACACACTGGTGGAACACGCCAAATAACGCTCCTCTTACACCAGCTGATCTCAGAGGCAAAGTTGTCCTGGTCGATTTTTGGACCTACTCATGCATTAACTGCATCCGAACGTATCCGTTTTTGAAATCCATTTGGGCGAAGTATGCCGACAAAGGGCTTGTGATCATCGGCGTTCATACGCCAGAGTTTGCGTTTGAAAAAGAACCGACAAATATCAGTGCGGAAATTACGAAAAACGGATTGATGTATCCGATCGCCCTCGATCCGGATTACGGCACGTGGAATGCATATGCGAACAATTCGTGGCCAGCGGAATACTTATTCGATCGCCAAGGTCGATTACGCAACGTGCACCTCGGCGAGGGAGACTATGATCAGTCTGAGACAGACATTCGTCAGTTACTCGAAGCTGATTCGAGTGTCCAACTTGGTGCGGCTGGAAATCAGGGCTCGATGCCAGATTTTTCTAAAATCAAAACCGGAGAAACGTATTTTGGATTGGCGCGCGGGAGTGCGTTTATGGGGATTCCTGGATCGGCGGGTGTGGACACGTCGTATAATCCTGTTCGTGAACCGAACATCGACGCAAATAAATGGCTTGCTGGAGGAACGTGGAAATTTGAAAACGAATACATCGAAACGCGATCTTCGAACGATCTGTTCCGATTTAGCGTTCAAGCATCGAAGATGCACATCGTCATGGCATCGTCAGATGGAACGGATAAGACGATTGAGGTTTTTGTTGATGGCGTCAAAACACGCGATCTCACAATTAACCAATCGACACTCTACACGATCGCTGAATTTCCAGACGCCGGACGCCATACGGTTGAAATTCGCGTTCATGACGCAGGCGTGCAATTCTATGCAGCGACATTCTCTTAACCCTTTTTATGAATCTCGACACCCTTTCTACCGCCGAACTCTATTCCGAAATTGCTGACCTTGCCCGCGATCAAGGCGTTACCAGCCAAGACACCTGGAATCAACTTTGTGATGACGTTCTTGAGTCTCACGAAAATCTCGCGGAGCTCAATGATGATCAGGATATTGAACAACAACGTCTGGCTCTCCACGATTTATGGAATGAATACTCCGTTGAATCCGCGCCGGAGTCCGCAAACGCCATCAGTGAAGACCCGGAAGCGCCTCGCGCATCGTAATCTCACTCCGCTTCACCCATTCAACTCCGGTTTCGGCCGGAGTTTTTGCTCTCAACAATCACGCGTTTCATCTGGACCGTTTGTCAATGACGGCTTGGTGCGATATGCTTTGATCGAATCACTCCTATGGCCGCGAAAAAAAATCCGCTTATCTTAGTCGTTGAAGACGATCGCTTTTTAGTCAAAGCGATCGAGGCAAAGCTTTCAACTTCCGGCTTTGATGTCGGTGTTGCTCGTGATGGTGAAGAGGCGATTTCTTTTCTCAAAAAGAAAACGCCAAATCTCATCCTCCTCGATCTCATCATGCCAAAGAAAAATGGCTTTGAAGTGTTGGAGGAAATGAACGGGAACGCGGTCTGGAAAAAGATTCCGGTCATCATTCTGTCCAATCTTGGCCAAGAATCTGACCAGCAAAAAGGCATGGAGCTCGGCGCGATCGACTATATCGTCAAAACGAAATTTTCTCTGCAACAGATCGTTGACCTCCTGCACAAGCACCTTGGGAAAAAATGATCACACGTTTTACAACTGAGCAATGGAAAAAAATCCTCGTGGGAGGAAAGTTTTTGAAACCCGAAGAATTTGAAAGCGCCGTTGAACGCACAACGCATTCAGGTGAAACGGTTGGCGAGGCTGTTGTTGATCTTGGCTTTTTATCCGACATGCAGATGGGCCGGCTCGTCTCGGACGAGCTTGGCTATTATTTTGTTGATCTCAGCAAAGAACAAATTGATAGCGCGGTGCTTGGGATGCTATCGGAAGCCGTTGCCACCGGACAAAGCTGCGTTATCTATAAGCGCACGGCGACACACTTGAGCGTCGCGACATCGCACCCAGATAACTACGAATTTTTTAAACTTCTTGAAAAGAAATTTGGCGTTTCGCTGGATATCGCCTATGCCACACCAAGCGGCATTCAAAATGCGTTAAAAGGCTATAAAAAAGACCTTCTTTTACAACTTGGCGCGCTCATTGATCAGATGCGCAAGACGCAACACGAGGAGGACGTCGTCCATCTTGTGCAGTTGCTGTTAACGTCGGCGTTTGAAAGCCACGCATCAGATATTCATATTGAACCGGAAGAAAAAGAATCCGTTGTCCGGTATCGCATCGATGGCAGTATGGTCGAAGTTGTTCGCTACCCGATTGAATTTCATGAAAAGCTCGTGTTTCGCATCAAAATCTTGTCGCGCATGCGTACGGATGAACATGCGCAGGCGCAAGATGGTCGGTTCGATGTCTTGATCAACAATGTTCCGCTCAACCTGCGCGTTTCCATCTTACCGATTACGCATGGAGAAAACGTCGTCATGCGTTTGCTCTCGGAGAACTTTCAGCGCTTGCGCCTTGAAGACCTTGGTCTGCAGGAAGATGATTACGAAAAAGTGAAACGAGCCGCAGAGCTCCCGCACGGCATGATCCTGGCCGCTGGTCCGACGGGATCTGGAAAGACGACTACCTTGTACGCGGTCATTCACATTCTCAACCAGCCGGACATCAACTTGATGACCATTGAAGATCCGGTGGAATACAGCA
>CAITMG010000068.1 GCA_903893445.1 Candidatus Uhrbacteria bacterium
ATGGTTCGCGCAGAGCTCGCACGTCGTGGGGCATAGCTGGGGATCTCAAAAATTGACGATTCGCCTTATTTTTCGTATGCTTTTTGCCTATGAAGGCGCTTGTTATTAGCTTAAAAATCGGTGAGCACTCTGGGGCAAATACCTTGAGTCGCGCCGTGATTGATCATCTTGTCCTTCAGGGCGTTGATGTTTCCGTCTGCGCCGAGGCCGTCGGGGAATTCCCGTTTCAGATTTCACGATTGGAACCGATTTCCGGTGTTGGCGCCGGAAGCGCGTTTCTTCGGAACGTATTAAAAGTGCGAGCAGCAGCAAAAAACGTTGATGTTGTTCACGCAATGGATGGATGGCCATATGCTGTCTATGGATGGTTTGCTGTTCTGGGTACACGCAAAAGATTGTTTATCAGCGGCGTGGGAACATATTCCGTTGCACCGTTTTACGCGAAAAGTCAGCGTTGGCTGATTCGTCGAGCATTTGATCGTGCGATGAAAGTTTTTTGTATCAGCGACTATACCAAAAAGGAGCTCGCCAAAGCCGGCGTTCCGGAAAAGAAACTCACAACCGTGTTGATGGGGACATCGCCACTGCCAGATGTGAGCGCAGATGAGAAGACGGCGTTTCAAAAAAAATACGGGATCGAAGAAGGCCGTCATCCGATCATCCTCACCGTCGGTGCTATTAAGGTTCGCAAGGGGCAGCTGCAAACGCTCAAAGCCGTTGAGATCCTCAAGGTGAAATATCCGAACATCTTGTACGTGGCGGTTGGTTCGGCGCGAGGGGAATACACCGAGGAACTACGACAATATATCGTCGATCATCATCTCGAAAAGAATTGCCTGATCGTTTCAGATGCCGATGAGCGCGCGTTGTCATATTTCTACGCAACATGCGACGTCGTGGCTTTAAATTCTTACTCAAACGATGTCGAGCATAGCTTTGAGGGATTTGGGTTGGTTATTGTCGAGGGCTACAAATACGGCAAGCCAGCCGTTGGGAGTCGTGACTGTGGCATCGAGAGTGCAATCTTCGATCAGGAGACGGGCTTGTTGACCGAGCAAAATCAGCCAAAAGATATTGCGGAAAAACTCCAATCTGTTTTAGCAAACTACGAAACATTTTCCGCAAACGCAAAAAAACGATACGCCGATTTTAGCTGGGATAAGACGACGAATAGTTATCAGTCCTACTATAAAGCGAGCAATGTGGGGATTTTTCAAACCGCGCGCTATGAGCTGCTTGATCAAATTAAGCGTCATGCGCACTACGTCAAAGGTCGCGTCTTAGACGTTGGGGCTGGTCCACGTTCGCGATATCGCCAACTCTTTACGTGTGGCGAATACGTTCGGATGGATATCGCCGGTGTCGACAATATTGATGTGATTGGAACGGCAGAATCGATTCCGTTGCCTGACAACTCATTTGATACGGTTGTCTCGACGCAAGTATTTGGAGATGTTCCAAATGTGCCAAAGGCGTTCGCGGAATGCTATCGCGTTCTCAAACCGGGCGGACGATTATTTCTGACGTTGGGATTCGTTGATCCGTTGAATGATGATCCAGCTGATTTGTGGCGATTCACATCGCAAGGCGTTCGACAGCTTGCCGAAGAAGCGAAATTTTCTATTGAGGTTCTTGAGGCGCGCGGCGGGTATCACAGCGTGATGGCACAGCTCCATTTGCGATATCTGATTTCAAACTGGAACATGTATGAAAGCCGTTGGGCAAAGGCGTTTGGTCTCTACGCAAAAATCAAAGGTCATCTCGCACTCTTCCGTGATCGACACGACCGCAGCCCAGGTGCACGCCGAATAACGCACGGATATCTGCTCGTTGCGAAAAAATAAGTATGTTGTCTATCACAACAAGTTGGGACGATGGAGATGTGCTTGATATCAAGCTCGCCTCGTTGCTTGATCGTTACGGCATCAAGGGAACGTTTTATATTTCACAAAATTATCGCGAAAATCGCCTTACTGATGATGCAGTTCGCGCCTTGTCACAACGTCACGAGATTGGTGCGCATACGCTCACGCACCCAAATCTGCCAAAGGTTTCTCACGAGCAAAAAGTGCGGGAAGTCGTTGGTTCCAAGCAGTGGCTCGAAGGCGTGATCGGAAAAGAAGTCCCGATGTTTTGTTATCCGATTGGTCGATTAGACGCCGAGACCGAAAAAGTTGTCCGTGACGCGAAATTTTGCGGTGCGCGGACAACGGTTCAGGGGAACATTCGTCCCGTGAATAACGCCTATCAACTACCGACAACGCTTCACGTCTATCCGATGCCGTTCCGAAAGTCGGGTCCGTATACGTATGTTTGGACACGGCTCCTTGATCCGGTGATTGAACGTGGTCAAATGTTTCGCGATCTTGGTGTTCCGTGGTTCGCATTTCGTTCGTGGGGGGCGCTCGCAAGATCAACGTTCGACATCGCGCATCGGAACGGACTTGTGTTTCACTTGTGGGGGCACTCGTGGGAAATTGAAAAATTTGGGATGTGGAATGAGCTCGAGAGCGTTCTTAAATATATCGGCAATCGATCGGATTGTCGGTATGTGACAAATAGTGACTTGATATGAGAATCGCAATTTTGCAAGATGATTTTCCGCCACATTCCCTTGGTGGAGCGGGGATTGTTGCGATCGGTTTGGCAAAAGAGATGCAACGACGCGGGCACGAGGTGCTGGTCGTGACAACGGTGCGTGATTCCGCCCATGCGGGTGAGGGCGAAGTTGATGGGCTTCGCGTGCATCGCATTGCGTCTGCCTACGACTTGCGCTTTCAGGCGTTTGTTAGTTTGTGGAACGTCCCCGTTGTTCGTGAGGTAAAGCGTGTCTTGAGCGTGTTTAAGCCGGATGTTGTGCATGCACATAACGTGCATGGATATTTATCGTATCGGTCACTTGTCGTTGCGAAAGAGCTTGGCGCACGCGTCGTCTTAACGTGTCACGACGTCATGGCATTTAACTACACCAAGTTCACAGATTTTATTGATCAAAAAAATCTCAGCGTTCCAACATCATTTAACTATCGAGTGAACCCATTGCGCCAATGGCGATCCATGCGCCTTCGATACAACCCATTTCGGAATATCGTCATACGCAAAATCTTGCGCACGTCCGTTGATCGGATTGCCGCCGTAAGCGGCGCGATGCGTCAGGCATTGAATGATAACGGCATCCAAAATGTTGAGGTTATTCATAACGGCATTGATGCCGCGGCTTGGGAGGTTCCAGATGAACAGGTTTCGGCCTGGAAAAAGAAGTTCGGCTTGGGAGAGTCTGTGATTTTATTTGGTGGAAGATTAAGCGGGATCAAGGGCGGCGGAAAGCTATTTGAAGCCGTTGGGAAGTTGATTGCGGATTTTCCCGACATTCAGATTTTGGTCGTTGGTCAGGCGGGGGCCTATGGCGAGCAGTTATTACAGCAGGCAGGGGCGCTTGGTTTTCGAGATCGTGTGGTGTTTACCGGCTGGATTGGCGGTCAGGAATTGCATACGGCCTATCACGCCGCTTCGCTCGTCGTCACGCCGTCGCTTTGTTTTGATTCATTAATCCTAGTGAATCTGGAAGCGTTTGCATGTAAAAAGCCCGTCGTAACAACCTGTTTTGGTGGCGCGCCTGAGGTTGTTGAGGATGGCGTTTCCGGTTTTGTCGTGAATCCGTACAACGTCCCAATGCTGACCGATCGCATTCGTCGGCTCCTCTCGGATCGACAAAAGATGATCGCGTTTGGCGAAAAAGGATATGCGCGGGTCAAATCTGATTTTTCCTTATCTGAAAAAGCCGACGAGTTTGAAAAATTGTTTACGTCGCTTTCTGCGGAAAAGGTTTGAGAAAGAAAAAGATATTTAACGAAGCGCCAAAATATCGCGTGAGGATTCTCGCGACGATCAGTCCCGGGAGACCGTAATACGCGGTTAACAGCGTCATACTACCAATTTGAAAGAGATAGGCACAAAGCGTACTGATGTACTGCTCTTTGATTTTTCGTTTTGCGCCAAGATAGATAATTGCTGGCGTTGAAACGGCATTGAGCAACGAGAGAGAATACAAGAGCGACAGAAAGATCATGTCCGCATACTGCGGAAGGACGAGACGAAAAAAGAATGGCGCCACAATCCAATAACCAGCCACAACCACGGCACCAAACACGCCATACCAAAAGAATTTTCTCCCAATATGTTTGCGGATGTCTTCGTCTGAATGTTTTGAGAACTGTGGAAAAAGCAGTGGATCGGAAAAGGAAAGAAAACCTTTTGCTTGATCAGCTGGTGCCGTCGCAATGCTATATGATGCAACGCCGGTTGGTCCCAAAAAATGAAAGGCAAGAAAATTATCGAGGTTGCCCGCGATTTCGCCAAGGATATTCATGGCGCTCAAGTGCTTGCCGTAAGAAAGCGCTTGCGTATCGTCCATCGTCGAACGGTCAACACTTGCAGAGACGCGACGAAAAACGAAATAGCGCATGAGTGCATTTGCGGCAAAGTACAGGACAAGAATCACAAGCGCATTCTTGCTTAGCCACATGCCGATAAGCAGGATGACCGCCGTACAAATCTGCATGATGTTACCAGCGAGCGTGCTCCATTTAAAATTCTTTTTTCCCTGCAGAAAAGCATTATAGGTCGTAAACGGATCCATGAACGGCAAAAAGATCGCAACGATGGATGTGGCTATCGCAAGAAAGGCGTTGTGTTGGACGAGGTAGTATCCGGCAACACAGAGGCCCACGACAGATCCGATGGCGCCCCATTTGATCCGTTCTTTAGTCGCGGAGAAAAGTGTTTTTTCATGACCACGTGCGACAGCTTGCGTGACCGCGGTGTTCATCCCCGGTAGCGTAAAAAGCGACATAACGGACGCGATCGACAGGATGTATTTGTACGATCCGTACGTTTCTTTTGGGAGGAGGTTCGCAAAGGCGATGGATAGCAAGAGCGATGAGAGCATTGATGCACCACGCCCGACCGTCAGCCAAAAACCGCCGCGTGCAATATAGCGGATATCTGTCTTGAGAACCTTTTCAGCGAATTCCGCTGCAGTGGTCATCTTGCGTTTGAGATATGACATGGAGACGTGAGAGAATCTATAGCACCATATCGCATTTTACATCAAATAACAAAGGAGAAACGGTTTGTTCTTTGCATTTTGAGTGGGAAATGTCACACTTAAATCCATTCTTGTATGCAGGCGCTCAAACAGCTGATTCAGATGTGGCATCAACGAAAAATGAGTGTCCGCAAGGTTCTGCTCTTGGTGGGCCTTTTTATTGTTGGCTTGGTACTTTTCGTGAATCCAAATCCATTTGGCAATCAGCCGAGCGTGATTGCGGATGAGGCCTATTTTTTAACCAGTGCCGTCAAGGCGATTCAGGATCATACGTTGCCAGGCTGGGTCTCTGATCCAACGGCGGCATATTACGGCGGTGTGCTCACGTATCTCCTTTTTGGCATGGTAGCCGTGGGTGGTGTCGTGGCGCTTGCCTTGCGCGCGCATGTCGCAGACATCTCCGTGTGGATTGCGTTTCATTGGGGTGATTTGATCCATCTCGGACGATTGATCAATGGTCTTGCGGTGTATCTGTCGCTGATCTGGGTTGGCGTGCAGTCATTTCGATTAGCAAAGAGGGGAAAAGATTCTTCCATCGCCTGGTTTGCATTTTTTGCATTGACGTTGCTCTGCGGAGGAAGTGTTTTTGTGCCGCTCGCGCACACATCAAAGGTGTGGCCGATCTACATCGTGATTGAATTGATTGCAGCGTGGGTGGTGGTGTCGCGCGAGTGGAAGATTCAACACCAAATTCCGGTGTCAGAAAAAAAGTCGTATCTCGATGCGCTATTTGTTTTGTCGTTGTTGTCAGTGAGTCAGGTTCTCTTGAGTAGTCTGACGTTTTTGTGGATTGGTGATGCGCTCCTGTTGCGCCATATCACGTGGCGCGATCTGTATTTTTATCTCAAGCGACCCGTTGTGTGGGTGATTGGTATTGGGGCTTTGTTGCTGAATGTCTCGTTCATCAAAAATTTTTATCTTTTGTTTGTCCGCGCGTCTAGCCTTAATAGCGTGAGTGGAAATATTGTGACGTCCGCGCATCCGTGGATGGAGCGCATCGTGTGGCCGTGGAAGACGTTGTGGGAGACGCATCCGGTTCTCGCAATACTGTTTGCGGTGTCACTGCTCGGTGTAGCGAAATGGAAAAAGATTGCATCGCGTGATCGCGTGCTCTTCATCCACGCGATGATTGTGTATGTTCTTTTTTATCTCATTCTTGGTTTTGGAAATAACATCAGATATATCCTTCCACTGACTGCGGCCGTGACATTTTTTGTCGCCGTTCGTCTAGGTGATCTCTCACAATGGAGAAAAGGGATTGCATTTGCCTGTGCGTTGAGTGCCGTGGTTGTGCTCGGTAAGACGGCTTGGTTGTTTTGGCATCCATCTTCCGCAATGATACTTGATCAGCAGCTTCGTCATGCGCCAATTTCTTCTGAGGCGTTATTGGTGATAAAAACCGGGCATTTTCAAGTGCCTATTTTGAATGATCTGTCGATTCAATTTACGAATCAATATGCAGATTTGCCGGCGTTTCGTCGATTCACCATGTTAGAAGACTCGTCCTTCAAGGATCAGGAGTTTCCATTTACGATCTCTGTTGGTGCACCGCACGAGATTCCAAAAAATACCTTTGGAGAAGTCTGGACGATTGATGAAATTGATACATCAACCACACAGGTGACCGAAGGCGCAACGATGAAAGATCTCCTCACCACAGGCGTGATCGGCAGGCCGTATCTTTTGCAAAAACAAGAATCATTTTAATCGTATATGACAATCAAACACCGCGCACAGCAGATTGTTCGATGGATGGTGAGGCATTTGCCGGAGATCATCCTTCTCGTCATCGGGATGATTCTCGCGATCCGAGGAGTAGCCCCTCAAGGGAATGATGCCGCGGAATATGATGCGTTAACGCGTTCAATTTTGCACGGGCAATATGCGATTGATCCGGGTATTCCGACGATGTTTCGTGAACCGGGATATCCGTTATTTCGTGCGATCATTTTTGCGGTTGGGGGAAATTGGCAAGCTGTCTTTTTTGTGCAAATCGCACTTGCAATCATGACAGTTATTTTTTGGAGAAAAAATTGGGCATTGTTGGATGCAAAAAATGCCTGGATTGGCGCATGGGGAACGATGCTTGCCTATGGGTATTGGCTCATGATGAATCGTACGGGGTACGAAATTCTGTTGGGCGCATTGTTAGCCGTTGGAATGTATGGCGCTCAGCGATTTCTTCAAACGCAAAAGGTACGATGGGCGGTGATGGCAGGTATTGCGCTTGGATATCTTAGTCTCACGCGCGGCGTCTTTTTGCTCTTGCCATTTTTTCTCACGACGATCTTTTTTCTTCATGCGGGTGGATGGAAAAAGTTTCAAGTTCTCACCGATGTGAAAAAAGGCATGGTGCTCTTTTTGTTTTTTGCATTAGCCATTCCTGGTGTCTGGATGACGCGAAACGCGATACGATTTCACACATTTTCGCTCGCATCTCGTCCGGGCATTGTGTTGTATGCGCGAGCGATCACGCTCGACTCCGGCTGGGAAGGGTATTTTACGACGTCTGTCTCGGCTGTGTTTGGTCAGGCGATCGAACAGCACCTGTTTCCAAAACTCACACCGCCGATGGTGTATGCGCAAGACACGTTAACGTGGAACGAGTATGAAAAAGATCTTGTCACGACACATCAAGACAGCCAAGCCGCAGACGCGATGATGTACAAAGAAGCAAAGAGCATTATCTTCGCATCGCCAAATTCCGTTGCGCGATATATTGCCTGGACGGGGATTGAAGAGCTTCGATTGTATGGACTACCTTCACCTCGCGCGTTAGATGTTTCGGTTGAACCAATTTTTGCGAATGCGCCGTTACGACTCGTGAGTGCGCAGATGTTGGCATTGATTGGTTTTATTGTGTTGCAGTGGTTGTGGTGGATTGGTGCGGCATATGGGTTGTATGCGGGATTTCAAAAATACGGGCTGACGTTTCTCATGGGAGTCCCGGTTGTCTATCTGATCTTGGTTCATGCGCCGTTAGATAACGTGGCGCGATTCTCGGCAACGGTTCAGCCGATCGTTGGATCGTTGATTTTACTGGCAATCGTTACAGGATATCGTTGGTTGAAATCCTTGACACGCGCTTCCACATCGTGATTTCCTGCGCGTGCGAGATACCGCACGAATGGAGGAACCATGAGTTCGCAGGATCGATTCAAGATCGACGGGCACAAGATGGCGCTTCATCCACAGCGCGCCGCCGCATGGCTGGCCGCCAAGGACGATTGGGAGAAGGCGAAGGAGATCTTTCCGATCTATGTCGAGATCGGTCCGGTCGGGTACTGCAATCACGAATGCACCTTTTGTGGCGTCGACTACATGCTCGACCGTCCCGAGAAGCCGCGGATCTCGGAAGAGACCATGATGGCGACGCTCACGGACATGGCCGAGCACGGCGTCTTGAGCGTCATGTTTGCTGGTGCGGGTGAGCCGCTCCTCTACAAGCCGTTGGCCGAATCGATTCTCCATGCAGATCGCGTGGGGATTGATACGTCCATCACGACCAATGCGGCGCTACTCAGCGAAGCATTTTGTCGCAAGGCGTTTCATGCCAAGCGATTGCGCTGGATCAAAGCGTCCGTCAACGCGGGTGACGCACAGACGTACGCCAAGATTCATCGCACCAAGCCCGAGGACTTCGAGCGCGTGCTCCACAACCTGGAGCGGGCGGTTCAAGTGCGACGGGAATTGGGTTCGGACGTGACGATCGGCGCCCAGCTGGTCGCGCTTCCGGAAACCGAAGGTCAGCACAAGCGGTCGTTGCTCCGCGAGCAGCATCCGTCCAACATTCACACGATCACGCCATTCGCCAAGCGGCTGCGTGACATCGGCGTGGACTACCTCGTGGTCAAGCCGTACTCGCAACACCTGATGAGTCAGGACACGCGCGTGTACGAGGGCATGACCTACAAGAGCGCGCGTGAGTGGGTCGAGGAAGCGCGTGCCATTTCGACGAATAGCTTTAGCGTCGTCGTACGGTACGAGACGATGGAGAACTGGGATGCGGAAGAGCGCGGCTACGACAAGTGCCACGCCACGCCGTATCACTGGGCCTATCTCGAAGCGGACGGCGAAGTCTGGGGATGCAGTGCCTACCTCGGACGCGAAGAGAATGGCGTGCAGTACGGAAACGATCGTTTTCGCTACGGCAACGTCAACGCCTCGTCGTTCTCGGAGATTTGGCGCGGCGATCGGCGTCGAGCCAATTGGGAATACGTCCGCACCGAGCTCAACATCGAACAGTGCCGCAAGAACTGCCGCATGCACCAGGTGAACCTCTATCTCGAGCATCTGGCACATCCCGGTCCACACGACACGTTTATCTAATACCCTTGCCTACCTGGCAGGGTTTTTTCTTTTTCCTCGCTTGACGGTGTGGTTGTTCCTCGTTAGGGTGATTTTGTTCGTTCAAATGCAATGGTTTGAAGCAGAAAGGGAACGGAATGGACACGTCAGTCCTCGTCCGAATGTACGCGCAGATGCAGCTCGTCCGCCGAGCGGAAGAGCGTGTCATCGAGCAGTATCATTGGCAAAACCGCGAGTTCGCGGAAAAGCGCAATCCGCCGCACACGATCAAGTGCCCGACGCACCTGTCCATTGGGCAAGAGGCGTCCGCGGTTGGTCTATGCTCGGCGCTGGATGTGCAGGATGTGCTCGTGAGCTCGCATCGATGCCACGCGCACTACATCGCCAAAGGCGGAAGCCTCAACGCGATGATGGCCGAGCTGTTCGGTCGCACGACCGGATGCGCACACGGCAAGGGCGGCTCCATGCATCTCGTCGACACGTCTGTCGGCATGATGGGATCGTCCGCGATCGTTGGTGGAGCGATTCCACTCGCGCTTGGCATGGCACTCCCGTTCAAGATGCGTGGCGAGGCTCATGTGTCCGTCGCGTGTTTCGGTGATGCGGCGGTCGAGCAGGGCGTGTTCCACGAGAGCATGCACTACGCGGCGTTGCGCAAGTTGCCGGTGATCTTCTTTTGCGAGAACAACGGCTACGCGACGCTGTCGCCGTTCGCTGCTCGTCAGCATGTGCCGATCTACGCGCGCGCCGCGTCCTACGGGATGGCGGGCATTCGCGTCGACGGCAACAACGTCGTCGAGGTATGCGAGGTGGTTCGCGAAGCGGCCTCGACCGCACGCGCCGGTGATGGTCCGACGCTGATCGAATGCGAGACGTATCGCTGGATCGGTCACGTTGGTCCGGATCGTGATGCGGGCACGGGTCCGCGCACGAAAGAGGAGCTGGAGAGTTGGATCGAGCGTTGCCCGATCACGCGACTCCGGAAGCAACTCGAATTGCGCGTTTCGAAGGAGGTGTTGGTGCAAGCCGATGCAGACGTCGAGCGCAAATTGGATGATGCGGTGGCGTTTGCCAAAGCGTCGCCTTCACCCACGGCGGAGGACCTGTTCCATGGCGTCTGATCCGGTGACGCGAAATCTCTCCATGTCGCGAGCCATTGCGGAAGCAACGGTTCAAGCCATGGAGGATGATCCGACCATCTTCGTGATGGGCGTCGGTGTCGATGATGCCAACGGCATCTTTGGCACCACCAAGTCCGCTCACGACATGTTTGGCGATGCGCGCGTGTTCGACACGCCGCTTTCTGAGCCGTCGCTGACCGGCATGGGCGTGGGCGCGGCCTTCATGGGCATGCGTCCGATCATGGTTCACGCGCGCACGGACTTTCTCCTCATCACGATGGACCAGATCGTGAATCACGCGGCCAAGTGGAGCTACATGTCCGGCGGAGCGCTACGCGTTCCGTTTGTCATTCGTTCCATTGTCGGTCGCGGGTGGGGACAGGCCGCGCAACACTCGCAGAGCTTTCAGTCGCTCTTTGCGCATATTCCGGGGTTGCAGGTGGTCATGCCTGCAACGGCCGGGGACGCCAAGGGTCTGCTGATCTCGTCTCTGCGCGGTGACATGCCGGTGATCTTCATCGAGCACCGCTGGCTGCACGGCATCGAAGGACCGGTTCCGGAAGCGCGCTACGCGATTCCCATCGGTTCGGCGCGTGTCGAGCGGTCGGGGAGCGACGTCACGATCGTGGCGATCTCGCACATGGTCGTGGAAGCGCGAAAGGCGGCGGAGCTGCTCGCGACGCAAGGCATTTCCGCAGAGGTCATCGATCTTCGGTCCATCCGACCGTGGGATCGGGATCTTGTTCTTTCCTCGGTCGCCAAGACCGGACGGCTGCTGGTCGCGGACACGAGTTGGATCTCGTTCGGCGTTTCGGCAGAGATCGTTGCGTCGGTCGTGGAAGAGGTGTTTGGAAAGCTCAAGACGTCCCCGCGACGCATTGGCCTCCCGCCCTCGCCCACGCCATGCGCCCCCGAGCTCGAACGCGCCTTCTATCCGGATGCGCAATCGATCGTCGCGTCGGTTCTTTCCATGTTCGCCGCAAAGGCCGATCTCGCGGCCGATGCACCCGACGGCGGCGAAAAGCCGTTCGCCGGACACTTCTAACCCCTCCATGTGAGGGGTTTTTACTTGTGGTATTTTTCTGTGTGTTTTACCATCCTTCCATTATGCCATCGGATCTCGTCCTGACCGTTCTTGTTCCGGCGTTAAATGAAGAAAAAGGAATCCGACGCACGTTGGATGAAGTGTGCTCCGCATTGGATGCGACGTTTCCGCAATCCGAAGTCCTCACGATTAACGACGGGAGTACGGATGCGACAGAGCAGATCATGAAGGAAGCAGCATCGCAGGACGGTCGCATCGTTGTGATTCCGCATGATCGTCCGATGGGACTTGGCGCAGATTATTGGGAAGCGATTCAAAAATCACGTGCAGAGTTTCTTGTGCTTGTCCCGGGTGATTCCGAAGTGAGCGGTGATTCAATTCGCGAATTATTTGCAAAGGCGCACACGACAGACATCGTTTCTTGCTACGCGACAAATCCGCAGGTGCGCGAACGTAGCCGTCAGATCATCTCAAAAGCGTACGTCATCTTGATCAATACGTTATTCGGATATCGATTAAAATATTACAACGGTCCGTGCTTAGTGCGTGTGAGCTTGATGCGTCAGCTCAAGCAACCAACAACAAGCTTTGCCTACATGACAGAGATCATGTTGCAGTTGCTTGATCGCAAAGCAACGATCACGGAAATCGGCATGACACTTCGACCACGACCATCCGGAAAAACAAAAGCATTCAAAATCAAAAACGTGATCGGCGTTGTGCAGACGATCGGCGGCATGTTTTGGAAATTGCGCGTAAAAAAATCAACAACATAAATTATGAAATGTCTTGTCACAGGCGGCGCGGGGTTTATTGGAAGTCATCTCACCGAGCGTTTGCTGGCTGACGGTCATTCCGTCACGGTCTTGGATAATTTTTCGAACGGCCGGATTGAAAATCTCACACATCTCAAGGAAAATACCGCGCTTCACGTTGAACGGGTGGATGTTTCCAGTTACGAATCCATTGCGCCATTTTTTGATGGTGTGGACTGGGTGTTTCATCTCGCGGCGCTGGCGGATATTGTGCCGTCGATTGTTGAGCCTCTGACGTATTTTCGATCAAACGTGGACGGCACAGCGAACGTCCTCGAAGCTTCGCGTAAAGCTGGCGTCAAACGGTTTGTGTATACCGCGTCCGGCTCGTGCTATGGCATCCCAGATATTTTTCCAACGCCGGAGGATGCACCAATGCGTCCAGAGTATCCTTATGCTCTCACCAAGATGATGGGCGAGCAGCTGGCGATGCATTGGGGCAAGGTCTACTCATTGCCCGTCGTGTCATTACGATTGGGGAATGTGTATGGACCACGATCGCGCACGTCTGGGACATATGGCGCCGTTTTTGGTGTGTTCCTGGCACAAAAATTGGCAGGAAAACCCTACACCGTTGTTGGTGATGGGACGCAGATGCGCGATTTTACCTTTGTCACGGATGTTGTGAGCGCATTTGTTGCCGCGGCGAAGTCCGACATCGTGCAAGAGTCATTCAATGTGGCAACGGGGAAACCGCAAAGCGTCAATCGTCTCGTCGAGCTACTTGGCGGCGAAGTGACGTATATTCCAAAGCGTCCGGGCGAGCCAGATAAGACGCACGTGGAAACGAAAAAGATTCACGACATGTTGGGCTGGGAGCCAAAGGTGTCATTCGAAGAGGGGGTAAAAATCCTGGTCGACCATATCGATTACTGGCGTCAGGCCCCGGTGTGGACACCAGATGCGATTCGCGAATCCACGGCAGATTGGTTTAAGTATCTCGCAAAATGAGTGGAGCATTTCCAAAAGCAATTTTTTTGGACCGTGATGGCGTCATCACGGCAAAGCTTGGCGTTGGGGAGTATGTCTTGCGCAAAGAAGATCTTCGTTTTGATGAGGAAGCCGTCACAGCTCTCGCGCAACTTTCTTCATTTGATGTCCAGCTTTTTATTGTCACGAATCAAAGTTGCGTTGGTCGTGGGATGTTAACGCGTGAAGATGCAGAGCAGATTCAGATGCAAGTTCATGAGCAGCTCGCAAACGCGAATGTCACGATCGTGGATCATCGTTTGTGTCCGCATGTGACGGAGGATGGGTGCGTGTGTCGCAAGCCTCAGCCAGGAATGATTGTTGATTTGTGCACGACCTACGGCATTGATCCGTCCGATGCGGTCATGGTTGGCGATTCCGTCCATGATGCGCTTGCGGGCCTTGCGGCTGGCGTTCCTCGTGTTTTTTTGATAGATAAGCAGGGGAGTTTGGTGACGCCACAGGGTGTGCAGGTTGTTTCAGGGGTTTCTGATGTGATTTCTTTTCTTATCGCCTCGTATGAATGAACAGGAAATAAACGGAAAAGTGTTTTCAATGACGGATCTTGGTCAGGTGACCGCGCGATTGCGTCAGGAGGGGAAAACGATCGTGCAATGTCACGGTGTGTTTGATTTGTTGCATCCAGGGCATTTGCGCCATTTTGTGGCCGCGAAAAAACTTGGCGATGTGTTGGTTGTGACGTTGACATCAGACCGCTATGTCAATAAGGGGCCAGATCGACCGGTCTTCAACCAAAATTTGCGCGCAGAGTCCATTGCGTCGATTGGATGCGTTGATTATGTTGCGATCAACGATCATCCGATGTCGTCCGAAGCGCTCACAGAGTTGAAGCCGAATATTTATGTAAAGGGCGGCGAGTATGCAGATTTGGAAGGTGATGTGACCGGTGGGATAAAGATTGAAAAAGAGGCGGTCGAAGCACATGGTGGAAAAATCCATTTTACAAACGAAGCAACGTTTAGCTCGAGTTCGCTCATCAATCGATTTTTAGATACATACCCGACGGAAACAAAGTTGTTCTTGCAAGAGTTTCGTCAAAAATATTCCGCGACGGACATCATGAATGCGCTCGAGTCCATTCGTGGAAAACGTGTGCTGGTGATCGGCGAAACAATCGTGGATGAATATCACTACGTGCGTCCGCTGGGTCGAAGCGCAAAGGGGAATGTTGTCGCGCAGCGTTTTCAAAACGATGAATCGTTTGCTGGCGGCATTATCGCCTGTGCAAATCACATTGCGGGTTTTTGCGATGACGTACATGTGGTGACGTGTCTGGGTGCCGTGGATAGCAAAGAAGAGTTTGTGCGATCAAAACTCAAGACGAATGTCACGCCACGCTTTTTTTATCGCGAGGGCATGCCGACGATCGTCAAACGGCGCTTTGTGGATTCTGCGTTTTTAGGAAAGTTGTTTGAGGTGTACTACTTCAATGACGAAATGACGCCACCAAATCTGGATGCGGAAATTCGCGCGCATCTCGAAGAGGTGATTCATGAATATGACGTCGTCATCTGTCTGGATTACGGCCACGGCATGCTGACGCCAGAGACGATTCGATTCCTCGAACAGCACGCAAAATTCCTCGCACTCAACACACAGACAAATGCCGCAAATATTGGTTTTAATCTCGTGACAAAATACCCACGTACAGATTTTTTGTGCATCGACGAACCAGAGTTGCGACTAGCGGCCGGGGATCGCCTTGGCGCGGTCGAAGATTTGTTGAAAAACGTCGCATCTCGCGCGTGTTCACGTCGAGCCATTGTAACGCGTGGTCATCGCGGTTGTTTGGCTTATGATGTCGATCAGGGCTTTGTCTCAATTCCGGTACTGTCGCAAAAAGTGGTGGATAGCGTTGGCGCAGGGGATGCCTTTCTCGCGATCGTGTCGCCACTCGTTTCCACCGGCATGCCGATGGAACTCGTCGGTTTTATCGGAAACGCCGTTGGTGCATTAGCCGTTGGGATCGTTGGGAACCGTGGATCCGTCGAACCGGTCGCGTTATCAAAATTTATCAAAACCCTTCTCGCGTAAACATATGCGCATGAACGAATATCTTTCCGCGTATACCACGGTGCTGCAGCAAAAAGTTGATCAGGCGCAATACACAGATGCGGCTGGTCAGGTGATTGCGTCTGGTGATGCGCTTGAACACGTATTGAGTGCCTTTCGCCGCGCGCACGAAGCCGGAGGTCGGATGTTATTGATTGGCAATGGTGGGAGTGCGGCGATCGCAAGCCATCAAGCATTTGATTATTGGAAAAATGGCAAGATGCGCGCCATGTCATTTAATGATTCGTCGCTTCTCACGGGCGGGGCGAATGATTTTGGCTACGAGCACGCATTTGAAGAGACATTGAAAATGCATGCACGAAAGGAAGATGTGCTTGTCGCGATCTCAAGCTCCGGCCAATCAAAGAACATCATCAATGCCGCAACGGCAGCAAGACAGATGGGTTTGATGGTTGTGACGATGTCTGCCTTCAAATCAGATAATCCGTTGCGCTCATGCGGTGACGTAAACGTCTATCTTGCGACGGACATCTACGGACACGCCGAGCTGGGTCACGAAACAATTTTACACACCATTTTAGATTTTTCATTGGAAATTCAGCCTCGTTGAACATCTGGTGAAAATCGTGTACAACAAACAGACTATGCCACGCATCGCTATCATGGGAACCGGAATGGTCGGGGGCGCACTTGATCGGTATTTCAAGATGAAAAACGTTGAGGCAGGATTGTATGATCCGCCGAAAGGGTTGGATGACGTCAATGTATTGCGTGATGCAGAAGTTATTTTTTTAGCTGTTCCAACGCCGTACTATTTGGACGGTTCTGGATTTGATGATTCATTTCTTCGTGCCGCGATTGACGCAATTCCTGTCCCGGGAAAAACACTCGTATTTAAATCAACGATCATGCCGGGCACAACGGATCAGTTTCAGGAAATGTATCCGCAGCATCGGATCTTGTTTAATCCGGAATTTTTGACGGAAACAACGGCAGATCAAGACATGCAGTTTCCAAAGCGACAGATCATCGGGTACACCGAGCAGAGTCGTCGTGATGCAGAGCTCGTATTGGGAATGTTGCCAAATGCGCCGTACGAAAAAATCGTTCCAGCCAAAGCCGCGGAAATGGTGAAATATTTTGGCAACGCGTTTTACGCCCTTAAAGTGGCATACGCAAACCAGATGTATGACCTCTGCCAAAAGATGGGCATCGATTACGATGCGGTCAAGGAGTGCGGCAAAGCCGAACCAATGATGGTAGGCGATCAGCGCAATTCACATCTCGAAATCTTCCACAAAGGCTACCGCGGATATGGTGGAAAGTGTTTGCCAAAAGACACGCGATCCATTATTCAACTTGGTGAGCGCCTTGGTGTTGATTTGAGCGTGTTAAAGGCTGCTGAAGCCTATAATAATGTTTTGGGAACAGCGCAGGGGATCGATATTCAATGGCACGAGGGGAGCCCAAAAAAGGACGTCTAAGGGGTGTTGCCGAGGTCACTAATTCGTGTTAAAACCGAACACATGCAACGAATCGCCATCATGGGGACCGGTATGGTTGGAGGAGCGCTTGACCGGTACTTCAAAACAAAGGATATCAACGCCGGGTTATACGACCCGCCAAAGGGGTTAAACGACACGTCTGTCCTCGCCGAGGCAGATGTGATTTTTGTCGCTGTTCCAACGCCGTATTATCTTGATGGAACGGGATTTGATGATTCATTTATGCGCGCCGCCATGGACGCGATTCCAACGCCAGGAAAAGTGATCGTGTTTAAATCAACCATTGTCCCAGGCACCACGGAACGGTTTCAGGAGATGTATCCGCAACATCGCGTGATGTTTAATCCAGAGTTTTTGACCGAAGCGAATGCGGATAAAGACATGGTCTTTCCGGATCGTCAGATTTTAGGAACAACATCACAAAGTGAAAAAGATGCAGCATTGATCTTGTCGTTGTTGCCACGTGCGCCATACGAAAAGGTGATGTCCGCGCGCAACGCCGAGCTCGTCAAATATTTTGGCAATGCGTTTTTGGCCATGAAGGTGACGTACGCAAACCACATGTATGATGTATGTCAGAGCATTGGCTGTGATTACGATGAGGTGAAGGAGGGCGCATCCGCAGATCCGCGTATTGGAAAAAGTCATCTGGATGTCGGACATGGCGGATACCGTGGTTACGGTGGAAAATGTTTGCCAAAAGACGTTCGTTCGCTCGTGCAATTTGCGTCTGCTCTTGGTGTTGATATTCCGTTGATCGTTGCAGCCGAAAAATACAACAACGAACTCGTTGGGAAGCAGGGGTTGGACATCAAGTGGAAGGAAGGTTCCCCAGATAAAAAATAATCATAAAAAATATGCCTCGCTATCTCGTCACCGGTGGTGCCGGTTTTATCGGCTCAAATCTTGTCGATGAATTACTTCGACAGGGAAACGAGGTTCATATTGTAGATAACTTTTCGAGTGGAAAGCGCGACAACATCAATCCAGCCGCAACGCTCTTTGAGGCGGATTTTACGGACTTAGATGCGATTCGTCCGGCGTTTGAAGGGGTGAATGGTGTGTTCCACATGGGCGCGCGTCCAAGCGTTCCGTTTTCCGTGGAACATCCGGTCGAATCGTCAAAGATCAATATCATGGGCACGATCAATGTGCTGACCGCCGCGCGCGATGCGGGTGTGAAGCGCGTTGTATATTCGGCTTCATCTTCTGCATACGGGATTCAGCCGGTCTTGCCTCAGCGGACAGATATGACGCCAGATCCGCAGTCTCCGTATGCGGTGCAAAAATATGTCGGTGAACTTTTTGCGCGTCAATTTGCAAAACTATACGGATTGGAAACGGTTGCTCTGCGCTATTTTAATGTCTACGGCCCACGGATGAATGATGTTGGTGCATACGTTCCGGTCTTCATCTTCTTTCTCCGCAACTATCGCGCAGGCAAACCGTTACTCGTATATGGCGATGGTGAGCAGTCACGCGACTTTACGCACGTGTCTGATGTTGTGGCGGCAAATATCGCTGCGATGCAGAGTGCGAAGGTCGGACATGGTGAAGTCTTAAATGCGGGTGCTGGTGGACGAACGACGCTCAACGAGATCGTGAAAATGTTTGGTCATCCGGTGGAATACGCAGATCCGCGACCAGGAGATGTTCCGCGCTCGCAAGCAGATATTTCACAAACCATGGCATTGATTGATTGGGCGCCAAAAGTCCACTTCAAAGATGGTTTGAGCGCATGGATGCGCAGTCAAGGAATCGAACCGATTGTTTGATGAAGCTGTAAAAACAAAACAGGTGGCATGCTGAGCAGAGTTTGGTACCCCTCTGCGAAGCATGCCACCTGTTTTGTTTTTACATCCCTTGTCTGCGCAAAACGATCCCAATCGTCTTCAAGAGAATCGCCGCATCCAACAACGGAGAGCGATTTTTGATATAAAACAGATCGTAACGGAGTTTGTTGAGATTTTGTTCCTGGGTTGAGGCGTATCCGTACGAAACCTGTGACCAGCCGGTCAAACCCGGTCGCGTCAGGTGACGAAGCGGATAAAAACTGATCTGACGCGTGAGGTCTGCGACAAACTCCGGGCGTTCCGGACGGGGTCCAATAAAGCTCAGATCTCCGCGCAGAACGTTCCAGACCTGCGGAAGTTCATCCAGTCGCATCTTGCGCAAAAATCCACCAATCTTGGTAATGCGCGGGTCATTGCGTTGCGTCAGCTGTGGCGCGCCACCGGCTTCTGCACTGCCATCTGGTGCATTGGAGATCATCGTCCGATATTTGAAAAGCGTGAAGTTTTTTCCATACTTTCCAACGCGCGTTTGTCGGATAAAAATTGGTCCTGGCGAAGAAAGTTTGACGAGCAAAGCGGTGAGCGGAAGGAGCATGAGCATGATGCCGCCAACCGGAATCGCAAGAATAATGTCGCCAACGCGCTTGACGCTTTCGTACCATGCTTTTTCATGTTCGCGCAGATTTTCTAAAAACCACGTCTCATTCACATATTCCAATGCGACGCGACCGGTCAACGATTCTTCCAAATCCGCACGAGCAAACAATGAGACGGATGAGAACAGCGTGCGATACAGCGCTTCATTCAATTCCGGAACTGTTTCCGGCTTGAGGCCAAGAACAATCGCGGTAATGCGTTGATCGGTGATAATGGTCTCAATGTTCGCAATGTCTGTTTTCCAAGAGATCTGTTCATCTTTGCCAGTGCTCCCAGACGGGTCGATGGCGGCAACAAGATCAAATCCGGCATTGCTGCTCAAGAGAAGCTTTGAGAGATCTGTCGCATCTCCAGCAGGCCCGATAAATAACACGCGATTTCGAAACAACGACGGGGAGATAAACCGATTAAACCCAATACGCCAGGCATACCCAAGGAGGAGCGCGGTGGCAAAGTAGAGCAAGAGATTGGTTCGTGGGGCAATACCAAAGATCGGGATCAGATAGAAAAAGCCAAACGCAATCGCCAAGTTGGAGAACATTCCCTCTAAGTACGCGCGAAAAAAGGAAAAGCTATCTCGAGCGACAGATAGGTCATACAAGCCAAAAACGTACAACGAAATAATCCATGGAATGCCAAGGATGGAAAAGGGGAGGATGTGTGCGTTCCAGTTCCCAAGATCAAGCGACCCGTAGCGGAGCAAAAGCGTCAAAACGAGCGCAGCGATGAAAATAGCGTAATCTCCGGCGATCAAGAGGAGCTGCTTGATGCGAATGCCAATGGTAGACATAAGTTCCCGCTCAGAATGGCAGATTTGCTCGATTTCGTCGAGTTTGTGAGGGGTCGCCAGATTGAAAGAGCTCAGGTACAATCGCAGGTATGAAAAAGGGCATGTTGTCCGGTTTGTTTGCGATTGCCGCTATCTGCTGTCCGCTAAGCGTTTTTGCCGCACCACTGAAAGTCACGACAAATGACACGTTTTTATCAAAACAGTGGTATCTGGACTCGATTCACGCACGGGAAGGTTGGACTGTGACGACCGGGACGCGCGATGTTGTTGTGGCCGTTGTCGATAGCGGCGTTGATATCGATCATGATGATTTAAAGGACAATATTTGGAACAACACGGCCGAGATCGCGGGCAATGGAAAAGATGATGACCACGATGGCTATATTGATGACGTCCATGGATGGAATTTTGTCTCAAATACCGGTGATGTTCATCCGTCCTCAACACCAGATGGCGTCGAAGAAGCATGGATTCATGGCACGGTTGTTTCTTCGTTGATTGCAGGTGTTGGGAATAATGGGATTGGGATCACGGGTGTTGCTTGGAGAGCGCGAATCATGCCGCTTGTCGTGCTGGATGCGGATGGGTATGGAAAGGACGATCAACTGATCGGCGCGATTCGGTATGCCGTTGCGCACGGTGCAGACATTATCAATCTCAGTCTCGTTGGATATGATTACGATGCGGCATTGGCTGATGCGATCCGCGAAGCAACAGCGCAAGGCGTGCTTGTTGTGAGCGCGGCGGGGAATAGCGACGCCGGCGATGGGGAAAATCTGGATGTGAAGCCAGGATATCCAGCATGCAACAAGGGTGTCGCAGATATGGGTGAGTTG
>CAITMG010000069.1 GCA_903893445.1 Candidatus Uhrbacteria bacterium
AGAGAACGACATAAGCGATCGAGAGAACAAGGCCCTGTTTGGCATGTTCCTGCGCGAATTTTGATTCCTTTTTCGCAAGAAGCGGAACAA
The DNA here is from genome assembly GCA_903893445.1 of Candidatus Uhrbacteria bacterium. Classification (GTDB taxonomy): domain Bacteria; phylum Patescibacteriota; class Patescibacteriia; order 2-12-FULL-60-25; family 2-12-FULL-60-25; genus CAITMG01. Next base: position 91 of record CAITMG010000069.1, read on the forward strand.
GGAACAAGATCCCGACATAGGAAAGACAGGCGAGAATTTTGTTCTCTTCCACGTCTTTTTTATCGAACGTCGGCACCACAGTTGCGTTCATTGGTTCAGTCATATGGCAAGAGAATAACAGACTTCCCGCCAAGATGGAATAGGAAAAAGGCTTTTTGTTCAGTCTAGGGTTGACAAAATCACTTTTATTGCGTATATTCTTCCGTTCTGGACGAAGTGGCTGTCCAGACGCTCAAAGGCAAACGAACGATGAATGCGATGGAACGCAACAGCCTGGCGACCGAAATCCACACGAACGGCGACCGCTGTGACGCGCCCATTCCGGATGCGACGCGCCGCCCCAGGATGCCCGTCGGCATCCCCCAGCCCAAACCATCCTCCTGGCCGCGTGTGGCGAACACACCGACCAAGGCGCACGGCGATCTCGACGAGATGTACCGCACGCGCGTGCTCAACATCGTCTTTCTCGAAAGCACTCAGTCATCGAACCTCAACGAGGTCGAGGACCAGCTGATCGAGATGATCGATCGCAAGAGCTTCGGTCTCGTGGACCCGGAGGACAACGACTGCTACATCGACGGCGAGGCAAGCGCCCCGATCGTCAACTCGCACCGTCGCCACATCTCACCGCGCGTCGCCTAAACGCGCGCAACACAAAAGCCGTTCGCGAGCACTCCACCCTGGAGCGCTCCGAACGGCCTTTTTTCTATCCAATAACCTTTGGGGTTAGTAACCCATTCCCATTCCTCCGCCGTGTCCGTGCGAATCCCCACCTGCCGGTTCATTCTTTTTCGGCAGATCCGTGATCACACATTCTGTTGTGAGGAACATGGCGGCAATGGACGCCGCATTTTGCAACGCCGATCGCGTCACCTTCGCTGGATCCACAATCCCCGCTTTTAACATGTCCTCGTAGACATCGGTCGCAGCATTGTAGCCCATGGAGCCGGTGAGTTTTTTCACTTCCTCGGCAACCACAGATCCATCTTTACCAGCGTTTTGTGCAATGGCACGGATTGGTTCTTCGATCGCCTTTTTCAACAAACGAATCCCAATCGCTTCTTCCCCAACAACGACAACCGCATCAAGCGCTGGAATCGTTCGGAGCAAGGCAACGCCTCCGCCTGGAACAATCCCTTCTTCGATCGCGGCCTTGGTTGCGGCAACCGCGTCTTCAATGCGATGTTTCTTTTCCTTCATTTCAACTTCTGTTGCGGCACCGACCTTGATCACACCGATCCCGCCAGCAAGTTTTGCCAAACGTTCCGTGAGTTTTTCGCGATCAAAATCCGAATCTGTGTTTTCAATTTGTTTGCGGATCTGCGCAACGCGTGCGGCAATCGTTTCCTTGTCGCCTTTGCCGTCAACAAACGTCGTACTGTCTTTGCCCGCAACAACCTTATGCGCCGAGCCAAGATCTTCGAGTTCAACAGAATCTAATTTGCGACCAATATCTTCCGTGATAAACGTCGCGCCGGTTACGACCGCGATGTCCTGCAACATCTCCTTGCGACGATCGCCAAAGCCTGGAGCCTTCACCGCGAGTGCATGAAATGTGCCGCGCAACTTATTGAGCACGAGTGTCGTCAATGCTTCGCCTTCCACATCATCCGCAACAATCACGATATCCTTCTTCCCACTCTGAACAACCTTTTCGAGCAACGGCAAAATTTCTTGAATGCTCGAAATCTTTTTGTCTGTGACGAGGATGAACGGTTCGGTATATTCCGCTTCCATGCGATCCGAGTTGGTCACCATGTATGGCGAGGCGTATCCCTTATCGATACGCATCCCCTGCACAACCTCGGTTTCAATCCCAAAGCTCTGTGATTCCTCAACCGTGATGACGCCATCCTGGCCCATCTTTTTCATAGCCTCCGCAATCACCTTGCCGATCTCTGGATCATTCGCCGAGATTGATGCAACCTGTTCGATTTCATCACCAGCAACAGGCTTCGCAATTTTTTCGCGAATCTCGCGAACAATCGCTTCAACACCCTTTTCCATCCCACGCTTCACAGCTAATGGATTCGCACCAGCGGTGATGTTTTTAATCCCTTCGGAAATCATCGCTTGTGCAAGCACCGTCGCGGTCGTTGTGCCATCGCCAGCAATATCGTTGGTCTTTGACGCAACTTCTTTCACCAATTCTGCGCCAATATTTTCAAACTTATCTTCGAGTTCAATTTCCTTCGCAACCGTCACACCGTCTTTCGTAATTGTCGGCGCGCCATAACCACGGTCAATGACAACGTTGCGACCCTTTGGTCCAAGCGTCACCTTCACCGCATCTGCCAATTGATCCACACCGCGCTTGAGCGCGTGACGAGCCTTCTCGTCAAAAATAATTTGTTTTGCCATATTTGAGCGTCATGTCGAGCGAATGCGAGACATCTTCAAATTGAAGATCCCTCGCGTTGCTCGGGATGACAATTAATTATTCGACAATCGCCATCGCGTCGCTTTCGGAGATGATGAGGTATTCCTCGCCATCAACCTTTACTTCGTCTGGAGAATATTTTTTAAAGACAATCTTGTCACCAACCTTGAGTGACATTGAAGCAACCATTCCGTTGTCGAGCATGCGGCCTGGACCAACAGCGACAATTTCGCCTTGCTCCGGTCGTTCCTTGCTCGCGGTGTCTGGCAACAAAATTCCAGACTTTGAGACTTCTTCTTTGGCGGTCGGCTTGATCACAACCCGATCACCGAGGGGACGTAACTTCATAATGAATAAAAGAAAAAGAGAGAATAAGTGAGATAAAAATGACACCGTTCTAGCATTCTCGTCTGTTGAGTGCTAATGCGATGCCCCCATACTGTGCCAAGAGTTCCCCAACGCGTCAAGCCAATAAACAAGCGGTAAAAAGCAACACCTGACCCGCCCAGAGCGAAAAAAGATAATGGTCAAAAAGCCCAACGATTGCGAGTGGAATCACGATCCAATACGCCGAAACGAAAAACGTCTTTGCGGCCGCACGATTCAAAAACAAAAATCCGCCGACAAGCACCAACCCAACAATTCCAAAATCATCCAAAAATAGTAAAAAGACATTATGCGGCGGTTGCAGCGGAATGTTGCGCGAACGATCCAGATCCAACATCTCCCCATTTGGCCCACTGCCAAAAATTGGATGCTTCAAAAAAATCGCCACGCCATCCTTCAAGCTCTGCGTCCGCTCATCAATAGATTTCACTTCCAGTCTCCCCTGCGCCTCGACACGCGCGAACACAAAGACGCGCTGCGTGTATCCGATCACACCAACGGCAATCGCACAGCACAGCACTCCAACAAAAAAATACTGCCGTGACATCGAGACATCTGCACGAAGCTGCCACAACCGAACAGCGAGCAAGATAAGACCAACAGCCGCCGCGATCCACGCACCGCGCGCAAACGTCAGCAAGAGCGTCACAGCAAACAACGCAGAGACACATGACCACGCAACAACCGACCGTTTCCGAGACGTGCGAGAAACCAACCACAGCGAAACACTTATCCCAATCGCCAACCATCCACCAAAAATATTCGGATGCGGAAAGCTCCCATAGACGCGCAACGCGCGCAGATCCAACACCTCAATCACGGCAACACCAAGCGAACGTGGATCCTGTGCCGCAACGCCGAACCACGATGATGCGGCAATGTGTTGAGCCGCAAACTGCCAACAGCCAAACAACGCCACTGGTACAAGAGACAACACGAAGACCTTCACCAAATCATCTTTTGAAACACGCGCCCCAACCAATGACCACACAAATGCACCCAATAGTCCGATCTGGATCCACCATTGAATCACCGCTGTCGTCCGAAGCAGCCAATCCAGAGACAATAAGACGGCAATAATGGAAGTCACCAAAAAACCCAATAAAATCAAGGAATTTTTCTTGTTCAA
>CAITMG010000070.1 GCA_903893445.1 Candidatus Uhrbacteria bacterium
GAAGCGTTTCCCTACACCATTCGTGTTGTCTCTGACGTGCTTGGCTCAAACGGCTCAAGCTCCCTGGGTGCGACAAGTGGCTCAACGCTTGCGTTGATGGATGCCGGCGTCCCACTCGCGGCTCCAGTCGCTGGTATCGCCATGGGCATGGCGTCAGATGAAAAGAATAACCGCTATCGCGTCATCACGGATCTTCAGGATCTTGAAGACGGTGAAGGCGGTATGGATTTTAAAATCGCAGGCACGCGCGACGGCATCACGGCGATTCAGATGGATACCAAAACAAGTGGCATCCCGTGGGACGTCGTTGAACAGACATTCAAACAATCACACGTGGCTCGCATGCAGATTCTTGATGTGATCGAAAAAGCAATTCCAGCGCCACGCGCAGAATTGTCGAAGTGGGCACCGCGCATCGAATCCTTCCGCATCAATCCAGATCGCATTCGCGATGTCATTGGATCCGGCGGCAAGATCATCAACGAAATTATCGCGCAGTGCAATGTGCAGATTGACATCGAAGATGACGGTCTCGTGATGATCACGTCCGTTAATCCAGAAGGAATGATCAAAGCTGTCGACTGGGTGAAGCAGCTCACGCGCGAAGTGAAGGTCGGTGAAGTGTTCACCGGTCCAGTCACGCGCATTCTCGACTTTGGGGCATTCGTGGAAATCTCTCCAAAGCAGGAAGGCATGGTGCACATCAGCGAAATCGCTCCAGAGCGCATCAACAAAGTGACGGATGTGCTCAAGGTCGGCGACATGGCCACGGTCAAAGTCATTGAAATCGACTCCATGGGACGCATCAACCTCTCGATCAAGCGTGCAGCTCCGGGATACGTGGAACAGCCGGGCGATGCTCGACCGTTACGCAACGGCCCACCACGCCGCAGCAGTGGCCCGCGCCTCTAGCAAAAAACAGGCAAATCGCGTACAGTCCCCGTGTTCGTTGCATCAACGCTCACATGGAGACTGGATCGCAACAACCGCTTCCGCAAGGAAGCCCGCTCCTCGCGTACGGTACGTCGCGAGGTCCGGCCATCAATCGAAAAATCCTCGCTCTCATTGCGGGGATTTTCGTCTTGGCGTTGATTCTTTTCGTCGCTATCTTGCTCCCACCGATTCAACTACCGGAACGGACGTTTTTGGTTGCCACGGTTCGATCCCATAGCCCGCTTCCACATGGATCACCTGAGGCGTGGACGGTTGCGACACAGTCTGGGATGCCTTCTATTTTGGGCATTGCGCTGACAGATTCCGGACCAGAAGCATTTAGCGCGACGCTTTTTTCTGCGCCAAAGACATCGCTTCATACCCAGCGAAATGGATTGTTTGTTTTTATCAGCGATCAGGAACTGCCCCATCTTTCGTCCATGCGATGGATTTCACCATCGGCGCTTATCGCAAAAACGATTGCGGATCCGGCGTTTCTTCGTGTCATTCCGTCGGTTTTCTCTCCGTCTGTTGAGGGAACGATTGATGGACCGATTCGGAATGGCACCTGGGAAACAAACATCCCCGTTTCTGCAACATCCAATCTCGATCTTCCGGACACAGATGCGGCGATTGATTTGCGCGCATTTCCAGAAGCCTGGATTCCCGTGCAACGCATTTTGACGAAAACGAGCCTCTCCTTTGATTCTATTGATCCGCCGTCCATCATTGGATGGAACTCCACAACCGGAACGCTTTCCCGCGTCGATCTTCTGTATGAAGGTGGCGCATCTTCATCAACCATCCTGGATCTCGCCTCGCAGGTCGGTCTTTCCGATACACGTCCGTACACCCTTCCGGATGGCGATGTTGTGAGCGAGCTTGAACAGCCGACCAGCATTCTCCAGGCCACCACGACAACATCTTGGACGGGAGAGAATGGAACGCTCTCGCTCATCGATTCCGGCGTACGCTTATCCAGCCCAGAGACTGCAACCTCCACAGCATCTCTATCGAGATCCTCCTGCTCAAGTGGGCGTCCGGTCCTCGCGATCAATCAATCTTTGCTGGAAAACATTTTTCAAATGACTGGTTTCTCCCTTGCGCTTTCGGTTGATCGCGTTGAGGCGACGGTCAATCATGGGAAGCTTTTTGTTTGTCTCCCGTAGTTATCCACATTTGTCCCCTACTTTTCCACAGTTCATGTGGATATCTTTTTCGCTTTGTTGCGCTCTATCCTGATAATACGGGCTTTTTACCCCCAACCGTTGAACGGAAGGCAAAAAAATGCTATTCTGTAGGAGTGCAGTGAAACACCGCACATCCTCCACGACGGTGGGGTCTCCGCTCTTTGTTCCAAACGTTCGTCGTTCGCACATCTCTCTGCAGGAGTCACTCTGTGACTTCCCAATTGATCCTTCCAGGAGCTTCGACGGTTTCGCCATCCGGCATCCGTTGAGGAGATCACCTCACACGCACCTTTCAAACTACAATATAGGGTGGGACCCCGTACTTCACCGTCGGGCCCCCACACCATGCACTGACTCGGTCCCAGATTTACCTGATTTTTATCAGGAAAAACACCGAAATCAAAAAACAAATCCAATATTCCTTCACGGCATCCTCTTTTATAGAGCCTTCGGGTTCTCTGAGGTCCTGCCAGGACTGGGTCGGGGCAGTAGTTACTTCATAGACCAGGACTGTTTCTGTGTTCTGGATCGTCATCCTATCGCTGCGCGGTGAAACGCCAGTAAAGGAACCTCGACGGTTCGAACCTCCGATCTTCATTGATCACATTCCAGGCCTAGAGGCCGCCAGCCACATTTGCTACTCGCATTTTAGGGCCACGTGCGGCCTCTTATCATATCCGCGCGTTTTCACTTCGGGAAAACACGCGGTTTTTTTGTTGCCGCTTTTTTGAAATATCCCATCCCCTGGTTTGACGGGCTATTGGGTGGGCTGTATGCTCTTTCGCAAATCCGCTATCATCCTTTTATGGACAAGAACACATTGGAACACTTTAAA